>DRHQ01000052.1 GCA_011049545.1 Candidatus Aminicenantota bacterium
AAAATACATCCCACCAGCTGATCATCCATGGAGAAGACATAATCCTTCGCTTCATCACAACTCTTTTCGAGAGAGGATTTAGACCATGACAAAACCGGAAATATTTGCTTTGCCCGGAACAGGAAGTATTCGCTTTGCCTTGACACGCAACCTGCTCAAATTGACATCGATTTTTTCCTGTGATATAAGCGATAGCAAAAAGTAGTTGCTCAAACTAAAAAACTAATGAAACCGCTGCAATCCAAACCTATTTCTGTGGACCTGTTTCCATGTAAGCGCAGACACATGCACAGGCGGGAAAGAAAATTCCTGCCACCATTATCAGTGATTTAGATTTCGTTAGCTTAGATTCTTAAACTGAAAGGAAATATCCTTATGACCGTAAAGAATGATGAGCCGAATGGAGTTTTTCATCCAGCCAAACCTCTGTATCGTTTTATTATCTTGATTTTCGTTGCTTCCCTTAGCTTTGGTAGCTATTTCGCTTACGATATTGTTGGGGCAATTGCACCCACATTAATAGAAGAATTGGGCGCGACTCGTGGAACGTTGGGTACCTTTTACACTATGTATCATGTTGCTGCAATTTTCTTTGTGCTGATCGGAGGTTTTCTTATCGATCGCGTGGGAACCCGCAAGGCAAGTTTATTGTTTTCTTTGTTGGTTTTGGTCGGGGCGGGTTTGGTATGGAGTGCCAAGAGTATTCCAATGTTTTTTGTCGGGCGCTTCATCTTTGGTGCCGGTTCCGAACCTCTGATCATTGCTCAAAGTGCTATCCTTGCCCGCTGGTTCAAAAACAAAGAGCTGGCGTTCTCTTTTGGTATCACTCTTACGGTGAGTCGCCTGGGGACCTTATTTGCCTTCAATACCGGAGAATTGATTACCAGCCATTTTGGTAGTTTTCGATATGCCCTGTTTGTCGCCGTAATTGCCTGTGCCATATCCATTGTTGGCAATATCTTTTACATTATAATGGATCGCCGTGGAGAATTCGCTCTTAAATTAAAAGATGAGAAAGTCGAAGAGAAGATTGTTTTAAAAGATATTAAAGAATTTAAGCCGACGTTCTGGTACGTCACTATGCTTTGTGTAACTTTCTATTCAGCAATTTTCCCTTTTACAGCCCTATCAACCGATTTTTTTGCGGATAAATGGAATATTGCCCGCGTATCTGACGTGAGCGGCGGATTTCTCAATCAAATTTTCAGCAACTTTCTGCATCTTTTCAGCACTGCTGGAGGTGTTACTTCGATCATTATCTTTGCTTCAATGATTCTTGCTCCTTTCGCCGGCCGATTAGTCGATAAGGTTGGAAAGCGTGCCACCATGATGATTGTCGGTTCGTTGATTATGATTCCCAGCCACTTGATTATGGGTGTCACCAAAATCTATCCTGCCTACCCGATGATCATACTCGGAGCTGCGTTCGTGCTGGTTCCAGCTGCGATGTGGCCTTCAATTCCTCTGATTGTACGCAAAGAGCGGGTAGGAACTGCCTTTGGACTTATGACTGCTATCCAAAACATCGGACTCGCGCTTTTCCCGCTGCTAAATGGTATGCTGCGCGACATCACTCAAACCTACACCAGCAGTATGATCATGTTCTCCAGTTTGGGATTTTTCGGGCTAATTTTCGCTATATTACTTAAAAGAGCAGATGCCCGAGAAGGCGGCGGACTGGAAAGGGCAAGAGCGCGTGTGGCTTAAAGCAGCAGCTATAAATTCTTTCACTATCTTGATCAAAACATTTTCAGGCAGTGTTGCTCACAATAGATCATGAAAATCTGCCCCTACTGCAGCCAGAAAATACCAACTCAAGAGACTAAATGCCCCTCTTGTGGCGCAGTCTACTGGGAACCAGAACAGAATAAATCAAAAGAGACAGTTGAAATAAAAGAAAGCGAAGAAGGGCGAGGCTGTCTTTCTCTTTTTCTCGTGCCTCTTTTCCTCTCGATCGGAGTGGCCGCCTTCTTGATCACAGCGGGATTTGCCATTAATCTAATGGTCCATTTTGAAAGCAACCAGGTTAAGATTATCTGGATTGGTTCCTCTCTCCTTGTGGGTTTTGCCCTATATTTTTTACTATCAAAAATCAGAAAGCAAAAGAAGAAGCAGAGGACAGAGATGAGCAAAAGATAAAGGTAAGTAATAGACAGATGTGAGTAATGGACAGAGGTAAATAGAGGGCTGGGGGAAAGCAAGGAACTATCTGTTCAAAATGGACCTGATTTGACCTCGTTGCAAAAAATCTGTTCTAATAGAAAAAATTCATTGAAGGAAGGAGAAAAAATCCATGGAAACTTCAAGAAAAAAGAAAGGGTCTTCCGCAGTCTTGGCTTTTATCGTCATAGCCTCTGTTTTTCTTCTTATTATAGGCGGAGCCTTTGTTCTGTACCATATCAAAGGAAAGAGAATAACAACGAAAGATATCGCCGCAAGTGAAAAGGTGATCGGGCTCGAATTCACCTCCAAAGAAAGAAAAATGATGCTGGATAACGTAAGGAGAAACCTTTCGAGATTCAAAGAGTTGAGAAGAGTTTCCCTTCAAAACAGTGTTCCTCCAGCTCTGCTTTTTAATCCTGTTACACCTGGAATGGATTTGTTAAAAGACCGGAAGCCTGTAAAAATGCCTGAGGCTTCGGGTATTCAAGTGCCTTCTAATTTCGAAGATTTAGCCTTTTATCCCGTAACAGAACTCGCACAGCTGATAAAATCGAGGAAAATAACTTCAACCGAGCTTACCCAACTTTACATCGAACGGCTTAAAAAATATGGTCCCCGCTTGGAATGTGTCATCACTTTGACAGAAGAATTGGCTTTAGCTCAAGCAAAGCGGGCTGACAAAGAAATAGCTTCGGGCCACTACAGAGGACCTCTTCACGGCATCCCTTGGGGGGCAAAGGACCTTCTTTCTACAAAGGGAATCAAGACGACCTGGGGGGCCATGCCTTACAAAGACCGAATCATAGATATAGATGCCACTGTGGTTAAACGACTCGAGGAAGCAGGAGCAGTGCTTTTGGCCAAGCTTACGATGGGAGCCTTAGCCTGGGGGGACGTCTGGTTTGACGGAAAAACAAAAAATCCCTGGAATCCAGAGCAAGGTTCAAGCGGCTCTTCTGCTGGTTCGGCCGCTGCAACGGCTTCTGGCCTGGTAGGATTTTCCATCGGCACTGAAACTTGGGGTTCTATTGTTTCCCCTTCTGCAAGATGCGGTGTAACCGGACTGCGCCCCACTTTCGGCCGCGTGAGCCGCTATGGGGCCATGGCTTTAAGCTGGAGCATGGACAAAATCGGTCCCATCTGCCGCTCTGTTGAAGATTGTTCTCTGGTCTTCAATGCTATATACGGCCCGGATGGAAAAGACTTTACCGTTGTCAATCTCCCCTTTAACTGGGATCCGTCGCTTGATCTCAAGGATATTCGCATCGGCTACCTAAAAAAGGCCTTTGCCAGAAAATACAGAAACAAGAAAAACGACGAAGCTTCACTTGAAGCTCTCCGTTCCCTTGGAGTAGAACTTGTGCCTATTGATCTTCCAGAACTTCCGGTTAACGCGCTCTCTTTTATCCTGAATGCAGAGGCTGCAGCAGCCTTCGATGAACTCACCCGAAGCAACAGGGATGACTTGCTGGTTAGACAGGTAAAACAAGCCTGGCCGAACACCTTCCGGCAGGCAAGGCTCATCCCCGCTGTGGAATATATTCAGGCTAACCGCGTCAGGACTCTCCTCATAGAGGAGATGGCCCAGAAGATGAAAGGAATAGATGTATATATCGCTCCCTCTTTCGGAGGGAACAATCTCCTTTTAACAAACCTCACCGGACATCCTGCAGTCGTTGTTCCCAACGGATTTGATGAAAAGGGAAGCCCGACGAGCATCTCTTTTATCGGGAATCTCTTTGAAGAAGCTAAAACTCTACGGATAGCCAAGGCCTTCCAAGATGTAACAGACTTTCACAGTAAACACCCTGACCTGAAAAAGAATTTCTAAATGGTTTGAATTTTAGTGCTGAATAATATTATTCAGAAAAGACCGTTAAAGAGAACATCGGCATGAAAAAGCTCTCGAGTACGTCGCCTAACTTTCCATTCTACTGTATCTTTTACGGTGAAATAAAACCAGAGTTTATCAAAAAATTTTAACTTTTTTATGTAGTACTGAGAAAAATCCGTGAAGTTATCGACAATGATTTTGCCAACTTCATCGTCTTTTGCGTCGAGAACAATAATCCTGAAGATTTCTTTCTCTTCCTCCCCTTCTGTTACTGTTTCTATCTCCAACTTGCCATATATCTTTACCCTTTCTATTCCTTCCCACCCCTCGTTTTTATTGAAGGCGAGGTTTTTTAAGACCTGAAATTCCTCTCTCGCTTCCAGGTCTAAATAATCATCTATTACGAATTCTTCGGTTCTTGTAAAAACGTTCCTCCATTTTCTCTCTGACTCTTTAACCTCAATATTATTCGCTATTAAAATGGAAGGCTTTTCAGGGGAAAATGATCCTCTGCCTTTTACCTCTTTGCCGACAAGTGTACTAACATCACCTGACTCCAGCGAGCCTTGAACTATAATGTCAAATCCACTGGCTTCGGGAATAAAAAGATATTTTCCGATAGCGACATGGACAACACCTTCAAATAGAATAATGCCTTCTTTAGCCACCAAGCCCTCTTCCCCTAGAGCCATCTCTTCTCCTGCTTTTTTCTTGCAGGAAATGCTTCCTCCAATCACTAATAAAAGAGCTAATAAGCTAAAACCGAGAGTCAGAACGATCTTCTCATGCTTATTTTTTTCTTCAGTTGAAACCGATACCCTAATAGCCATAACTCATACCTCCAAATCTTTAATCACTCAATTAAATGATAATTAACCGGGGGCGAAAAATCTCCTCTTTACTAAATAAAAAACATCCTTTCTCCGGATTTAAATTATGGTATTTTATACCACTGAAAAAAATAAAAGTAAAGAAGAAAATTCAAGGTGCAGAGGATTTTAGATAAAGGGGACAGGCCCCATTTTGTAAGAAAGGGGACATTCTCAGGCAGAAAATGGAGCCTGGCCCCATTTATTCCTAGAGGGTTGATTCATCAAATCCCCCTTTCGACATGATAGACGAAGAGCCGCACAAAGGATTAAGAGATTAAAAAATTGAGAGTTAAATTATACCCTGAAATCGAGGTTTTAAGCAGTGAAAAGACACTCCTTCCTCGACCGGGGACTCCCCCCTTCTTCTTATGATGAACTACTACAGCTTCTTTAGGAACTTTAAATTAAATCAGGAGAAAACTATTATTTCTTTTTCAGGATGGGCATGCCTGTTCTTTCAGTTTCGATAACTTTGAATTTCTCAGGAACCTCATCTAACGACCCGTCCCTTACATCACGTGCAAAAAAGTAGATTCTCTGAATACGACCTCCTTTCAAGTTGACATCCTTAAAATGCAGATAATACTTTACCCCTTTTGAGTTGGTGAATTCAAAAGCCATTTACTTTACCTCCAAATTTAATTTTATTGATTAAAAAACAAAACCAATGCTCATTCCGATGAGATGGGCAGTTGTTGAATATGTACCCAGCCCTAAGTTCGTTCCAGTGACGGGATGAAGTACAACATCCCTATTCTCGCTTTCCCTGTCGATGAAGGGCTCATATTGATAGGCAACATCAACGACAAAGTTACCGCTTTTGTAACCAAACCCTCCTGTAAGAGCCCATCGATTTGCGTCTGCAAGGAGGGGGTCCATAGCTTCTACTGGCTGAGGTGTTTTATCATACAGAAACCCAGCTCTTAAAGCAAACTTTTCATTCACTGTGTATTGAAAGCCACCTCGAAGGACATAAGAATCCTTCCAGTTTTGCTCGAATGTTTCAGTATCATCTGGAACAGGATCAGGATAATCAATTTCAAGAGCAAGTTCTTCAAAGCTGCTCCACAGGACATAATGAAGATCAGCGGTAAAAATTAAGCTCTCGGTCAAATTAAAAGCCACTCCAAATCCGAGTATATGAGGCATACTCATAGTAGTGGTAACATCCGCCTCAGTAGGAACAGCTGCCAGGAAAGGAGCGGGGATATTTGAATTATCGAGCGCCAGGTCTCCTTCAAGGTTAAGGTCGAATCCTCCACGCCAGTTGAAACCCAAGGAAAAATTCTCTCCCCTATAAAGAGCTCCGGCATTCAAGCCGATTGCATCACCTGTCCCCTTTACGACAATAGGCGCTTCATAAATACTTCCACCATACGCTGTAAGGTTGATTAGGTTAACACGGTTTAACTCTAAAATCCCATAGACATAGGTAACGCCAACAGACACAGAAAAATTTTCGTCGAGCTTGACGGCAACAACAGGATTAAAGAAAAACGTTTTCATCTCAGCTTCGGTAGAAATAAACCTTAGTGCATAATCTTCAGGCCATTTGGTCCCCAGACCGTAGGGATTAAAAAAGCCAAAGCCAACCGCAACTCTATCATTCATCTTATGGGAAATGTAAAAATTTGAAGGGTAGAACCATTGACTTACCGCTTCTACAGTTGTGGCCAGGTTTGTTAGTTCCAAAGAGGAGTTGGATGTGATCAAGGTTGTTCCAAAAGAAATCTGGGTTCCTTCCAAAAAGGCTATGCCAGCGGGATTGTGGAAAATGGCTGACGGATTGTTGGCAAGAGCTACAAATGCACCACCCATAGCCATCGCTGCAGCACCATGCTCATAGATAAGAAAACCTGCGCCATTAGATAAAGAACTAAGAGCAAAAAACACTAAAGAAAATATAACTATGGCGGTGATGTACCTTCTCACCTAAACCTCCAAAAGGATATATTAAAAACTCCATCTAAGTAGTGCTTAAATATGAGTAACTCTCTCCAACTCCGTAGCCTTGTTCAAGTATTTATAAAAAACAGGCTACAATGTCAAGGTAAAATTTGAAAAAAAATTAAAATTTTAAACTTTTTTCTTTACATATATATTTTTTATTGTATAATAATACTGGTTCTTTTTTGCGGGCTGGAGAGAACTCCCACCTTTTTGGTTCCCATCATCAACCCCCCTTTTGCTGACATCAGCCCGCACTTTTCCTATAAAGACCATAAGGTTGATAAAAAGGGGAAATTAAAACTATTCTCTTTTGCAGTAAAATCTAAGGAGAAAAATGTAGGATCTAGCGCTAAATCAGGATATAACTCGATACATCGACAAAAAGGGAATGCTCCTTGACTCGCTATTCAAGCGGTGCTACATTTGCTAAAGTTGCAGCAGCAATGCCTTTCAGTGCTGAAGCACTTATAGAAATGACTTCAGGTATTTCAGCAGAGGACCAGCATGACCGATAAAGAAAATCTAGAAAAAAGATATAAAAGAATCTATGATCAGCTCCGGGAACTTGTTCTCAAAACTGAAAACAAGATTGCGCGCATGGCTACAATCGCTGCTATCCTGCATCATAAGATGGCTCAGTTTTTCTGGACGGGCTTTTACATTCTCATTGATGGAGAATTGATTATTGGTCCTTACCAGGGCCCTTTAGCTTGCCAAATCCTGGAGAAAGAGAAAGGAGTTTGCTGGGCAGGGGTAACATCGAAAAAAACAATTATTGTGCCTGATGTCCATAAATTTCCAGGCCATGCGGCCTGCGACAGTCGCTCAAATTCGGAAATAGTCGTTCCTCTTATAGATAAAGAAAACCAAGTTTGGGGTGTGCTCGATGTAGACAGCAGAAAATTCGACGCTTTTTCAGAATCAGATAAGGATTGGCTTGAAAAAATAGTTAAGCTGATATAATGACCGGAATTTTTCTATTTAAGGCAATAAATCAAAAGTAAGATTTGCTTCATGGCCAGAAAGAGCCCGTCTATTTCTGCCTCTTCGCTCAGAGCATGCTTGTACCGGCCGTAAGTTCTCCCTAAATTCACAGAGAGGATGCCTTTTTCTATTCCCACGTTGGCTTCTGTGGAACCCAGAGGATCCACTTCTATTTCTTTAACCTCGAGAAATTTAAGAATATCAAAAACCGTCCTCACCAAAAAAGAATCCTTGGCTCCAGGAATCTGATAAGCTTTTGATCGTTCATTGAGGTTCATTTCCAGTTCAACTCCCACTTCAGCGGCAACATCCTGGCAAATCTTTCGAATTTTTGTTTGGGCTTTCTCAAGCTCCTCCTGGTTGGTCGAACGAAGGTCTACAGTAAAGTAAGATTCCTCAGAAACAGCATTCCTGACTTTTCCTCCTCCAATCATACCAACATTAATAATAGTCCATTTTTCAGGAGGTTTTGAAGGAAGCTGAACCCCACTAATCCGCTCTATGGCCTTGGCCACGGCCAAATTCGGGTTGGGTACACTCCGGCTCTGCATGGTATGAGCCCCGGGACCTCGGAAAGTAATCCTTCCTCCCCCGAATCCTAAGGCTCCATAATGAACTTTTCCCAAGTCTCCATCAAGGGCAATGACTAAATCAAACTTCTCTTCCGCAGAATCCAGAAAAGCCTCTATTCCGACAAACCCGATTTCCTCTCCCACACTTCCTATAAAATAATAGGTGTTGTCAGGTTTGAATCCAACCTGTTTTAATGCCCGAATTGACCAGAGAAGATTTGCTAAACTAGCTGTATCATCTCCTATGCCAGGAGCCTTAAGAAGATTGCCTTCTCTTTTGACTTTAATCTCCCAGACTCCCTGGAAGACTGTGTCTAGGTGGGCTGACATGATGATCTTCTTTCCCTTGCCAGTTCCTTTCCAGATCCCGATAACATTGCCAGAAGTATCGATAACGACCTCCTCCAGGCCAGTAGCTTCAAACTGTTTTTTTAGGTACTCTGCTCTTTTTTCTTCATGTCCGGAAGGCGCAGGAATTTCTGTGAGATAAATCCATTCTTCAATGATTTTTTCTCGATTCTTCTCGATAAAAGAAAACATCTTCTGAACCAAAGGGGAATTGACCATCTCGGGTCTGAAAAGGGACTCCTCGCCCTGAGGACTGGCTGAAGAAAGAGTTGAGAAAATGATCAAAGCAAGCAAGCCAAGCTTAAAATATTTTTTCATCCTATTCTTACTCCTCATTAATATATAACCTTATATTAAAACTGCCGACGCTCTCATAACGCGTCAAAAGGAACGGGAAAGTCTCATCTCAATCTTTAGTCCAGCATGCGCTGAGTCACCGAAATTTAAGTCAGGAAGTTTCAAAAATTATGAGATTGCCACGCTCCCTTCGGTCGCCTGCAATGACAATATCAATCACATTATTTTAGACAAAGCCTAATATCTATCTTTATCCAAAGCAAAGTTTATTCGCTGAAGTGTTTAATGACGCGAACAACAGTCTGCGCACAGATTTTGCAGAAGGGCTTCTTTCCTTTGGTAAACATCAGGCAGTCCAGCATAGGTCGATAGAGGCCCTTGGCTGAATAGCCAGCACCCTCAAAAACGCCAACCTTATCTCTAAACCTGCTTTTTGAAAAATAATCGTCCACCTTTTTGGCATGGTCTCTGGAGAGTCGATCAGATTCTTGTTCAACCTTCTCTACTTCAGCTTGAGGAGCTTTTTCCCTTTTCATCCTTGCAATCTTTTCGTTTATTTCACCGCGTATCTTCTGGTAAGCCATGTCCATCTTGTCAAAACCTTCCTTCTCCCAGGGAGTTGGAATTTCGATATTGGGAGTCAGCGAATCTTTCCATTTAATGTTCTTGGGATCAAGCAAAGCGGTGATATTAGGTTCTACAGGCTCCACTCCTCTTGGATAAAACTCATTATAAGCAACAGAGGATGTGTAATATCCATCCGCGAGGCCGGCAAAGGAATGGCCAAACTCGTGGAGGAAGAGATACTCATACCACTGATTGTCAACCGTAAAAGTGCAGTACAGATTGTAGATTCCTCCGCCTCCATAGCGCTTATGATTGATCATGATAAAGAGGAAGTCGTAGGGAACATGGGCCGCTATATCGCGAAGGGATTTATTGTCTTCTGTCAGGAGATAACGTTCTGAGCCCAGAGAATTAAAGGTTGCATTGAGGACAGTGTTTTTAAAGATTCCAGGCCGGGGTTCATCACAACCGCTTTCCTCTGAAGGCTTGAACACGCCGTAGATATTGAACCTGTCTTTGTAAGTTCTGTAAGGTTCGTGGTTGAAAAAAACCTCGGTGAACCGCTTTAAATCTGCCTCAACCTTTTCTTCTTCCTCAGAGGTGTACCCCTCGGCGATGAAAGCTATGTCTATTTTCTCATGGGGACTCCCGTTTTTCCGAATTTCAAAGATCTTGACTTTTTTGTCTAAGTTTTCCTTTATGATACTTACTGAAGAAGGGTCGATCTCCTGGCTGAAAAGAGGCAGAAAAATATTCTCTCGATTCCTCACTTCCAGAGTAAACCTGATGTTTTTCTTAGGGTAAGGAATGAGAATTGTCTCATGATAAGCTCTTTTTATACCCTTTAGAGCCTGGTTAGTTGTCTTGTACTCGCCGAAATAGCTATCAAATCCTTTGGAGAAAATAAGCTGTCCTGATGAAGAATCGTAAATTTTAGCGTAGTAGCGGCCGTTGTCGATGTTATCGATAAGGTTACGCTGGCTCCCTGCCCAGGTACCCTGCTCGTAAACCTGATCGACTGTAATCCATTCTTCTTTGGCATCTCCGATGTGAAAATAATCAAGGCGCATGGTTTTATCGACAAAATAATCATCAAAGTTTAAAGATGTTTGAGCAAACTGGGCTCCTGGGATAAAGAGAATAACAATAGTATATACAATGGCACGTCTCATGATTCCCCCTCGGACCTTGGTCTATTTAAAATAGCAATCCCGCCCACCACTTCTTTAATGATCTTCACTGCAGCGGCAGCCGTGATTCCTGATACGTCTCGATCAGGATAAACCTCCACTACATCCAGCCCCACAATTCGAGCATCTAAAGCATGAAGGATGTCTAACGCCTGGCGGGTAGAAAGGCCACCTGCCTCATGGTGGGCAACCCCCGGGGCAAAAGCAGGGTCAAGGGCATCCATATCAAAAGATATATACAAGGGATTTGAAAACTTCAAAGAAAGCGGCCCTTTTATATCTTTCATCTCAATCATCCGAACTCCATGTTCTGATGCCTTTGCTCTCTGCTGACCGTTAGCAGCTCTTATTCCTACTTGAACGAGGTTTTGAGCCAGGCCCTCTTCCATTATTCTGGCAAATGGGCAGGCATTGGAATAACGATCTCCGTACATCTCTTCGTACAAATCCGGATGCGCATCGAAATGGAGGATATCCAAGGGTTTAAATTTTCTGGCGAAGGCTTTCACAACAGGGTAACTGATAGAATGGTCTCCCCCTATCACAACAGGCACTGCCTTCTTTTCTAATATCTTAAGGATAGTTTCTTCGACACGGGAAAACACATCGAGAAAATCTCCTGAAACATCCACATCCCCCAAGTCCCTTAAAATTACCTCCTCTTCCAAATTCGCACCGAATTCAGTCCAGGGATTGATGGCTTTCCCGGTGGATGCGGCTCGAATAGCTTGAGGTCCTTTCGAAGTTCCCCTTAAGTAACAGGACTTTTCATCAAAGGGAATTCCGATAATGGCAATATTATACTCTTCGCTCTGCTTTACTGCCCCTCCAAAATCAGTCATTCCTATTCTCCTAGATGAGACTTATTAAAAATTCATCTCCACAATAATGAAGAAGGTAAAAAAGATTATACAGAAAAATACATGAATTTGAAATTGGAGAAATGGGGTCTGATCCCAACTTTGCTTTTCGACTTTGCATTTGCTTAAAAAATAATTATAATTCGAGGAAGATAAAAAGGCTCACTGCCTGGTTCAAAACTTGAGCCTTCATTATGCGTGTAATCCTGGGAGGTGGCTATGAAAAAAATAACAACTCAAATCGAAAATTTTCAGTATTTTTATCCTTATACCGTGGCCCTTGTGGGTGCTCAATCAGAGAATCAAACCAATTATATGGCTTGTGCCTGGCATACCGCCCTCTCCTTTGATCCACCTCTCTTCGGCGTTCTTGTCGCCAAAAAGAGACTTACCCATCAAGTTATTTCTGAGGCAAGAGAATTCACCGTGAACTTTATCAGCTCAGAACGGGTGAAACTTTCTGCCCAGATGGGAAGAAAATCAGGTCATGACATGGACAAGATCAAAGAGTTTCAGGTCAAACTTTCCCCCTCAAAAATTATCCAAACTCCTATTATCGACGAAGCTTATGTCTCTTTCGAATGTAAAGTGGCAGATGTCAGAGCCTACGGAGACCACGATCTTTTCGTTGGTGAAATCTTAGCAATCCATGAAGATGAGAAAAGCTTCAATCCAGAAGGAGTTCTCAATACAGAAAAAATTCATCCTCTTCTTTATCTTGGAAGCGACTTTTACATTACTATCAATCCTGATACTATCAAGCATGTTCTGCCCGATTAATGGGGTCAGACTTGCAAAACTTGCGTTATTTGTGGGATAAAATAAAATTATATAAACTAAGACCTTCAAGTAAGAAACAGATGAAAGCTCAACTTTTAAAGGCCTGACCTCCTAGGGAAAACAGGCGGCAATAAAAAACGCAAGTTTTGCAAGTCTGACCCCGATTGAAATAAAAGGTAATTTCCGTATAATAGGGAAGAAATTCATGGCCACAGTACTCAAGATAGAGAACCTTCACAAATCCTTCACGCTGGGTTTTCTTCTCAAAAAAAAGGAAATCCTCAGAGGTATTTCTCTATCTGTAGAGCAGGGTGAGGTTTTCGGCTATCTCGGCCCGAACGGAGCAGGAAAAACCACGACCATCAAGTGCATCCTCGGCCTTATTTTTCCCGAGAAGGGAAACATAGAAATTTTCGGCCACCCCTACCTCTCTCCTAAAGCCAAGGAGAAAACCGGGTTTCTCCCCGAAAACCCTTATTTTTACGATCATCTTACAGCCTCAGAGTTTCTCGATTATTACAGCCAGTTATTCCTGATGAAAAAAGAAGCAAAAGAAAAAAAGATAAAAAGTCTTCTTCGCCTTGTTGATTTGGAGAAATCCGCAGACCTTCAGCTTCGAAAATTTTCCCGGGGGATGCTGCAAAGAATAGGCATGGCTCAGGCTCTTCTCAACGACCCATCTCTCGTCTTCTTAGATGAACCTCTTGGAGGCCTTGATCCTCTGGGGAGAAAAGAGATAAGAGACATCATCACTCGCCTCAAAGATGAAGGGAAGACCGTTTTCCTTTCCTCTCATATCCTGCAGGACATTGAGATGATATGCACCCGGGTAGCAATAATCGTCAACGGAGAGATTATCAGCCAAGGAGCTCTTCATGATCTGATTTCAGAAAAAATCCTGTTTACAGAAGTCATTCTCTCTGGCGTAAACGATAAAGAGCTTAAAGAGCTTGGTGAATGTATTTCTGGCCATGGGGAAAGGACTCTGCTTAAAGTTTTCAAGGAAGAAAATGTTGAGAAAGTCCTCCAGCTTGCCCACTCCAGCAAGGGAAAAGTCCACTCTCTTATTCCCAGGACTGAAACCCTTGAAGACCTGTTTGTCGGGATCGTGAAACAGAGATGAAAATAAAAGCGATTGCTTTCAACACATTCAAGGAAGCCATAAGAGACAGAATTCTCTATCTCCTCCTCTTTTTTGCTGCGGTCTGCATTATTTTCTCCCGGTTACTGGCTCTCCTTACTGTAGGAGATAAGATCAAAATCATCAAGGATGTTGGCCTCTCTTCTCTCTCCCTCTTCGGTGCACTTATGGCGATTCTGATGGGGACAGGGCTTGTTTTTAAAGAAATAGACAAGAAAACAATTTACACTATCATCTCCAAGCCCATCCACCGTTATCAATTTCTCTTGGGAAAGTTTTTCGGGCTCGTTTTAACCCTTTTTATTATGCTTCTTCTCATGAGCTTTATTTTCCTGGTTTTAGTCTTTTTCCACACCTTCAAAATTGAATGGGGAATGTTGATTGCCATCCTCTTCATCTTCTTCGAACTGTGCCTCATAACGTCTGTCGCCCTTCTTTTCTCCTGCTTCTCCACGCCAATACTAAGCTCCATCTTTTCCCTCGCTTTTTACTTGATCGGCCACACAGCCTGGGGAATAGAAACTCTCATCAAAAAGATTCCACCAGGAGTGGGAAAAACGCTGGCTCAATTCCTTTACCACTTTCTCCCTGATCTTGAAAATTTCAATTTTAAAACAGAAATCGTGCAGCACCTGGATATTCCTTCCGATGTATATCTGTATTCGATCCTATATGGAATTTTTTACACTCTTTTTGTCCTGATAATAGCAGTCCTAATCTTCAGGAAACGAGACTTTATTTGAGGGCTATGAAAATATTTAAGAGCGAAAAAGATTTCAGCGCCATATTTCTTGTTGTCCTGCTTATCTTATCCTGCAGCATCTTCATGAGCCTGAAAGTTAAAACCGATAATATTTCACGCAAGAAAATCCCCGGCTCTTCTATCATCTATATTCCCTCAGGGCAATATCTCAAGCTTGCTACTTTTGGCAACTCCTCTCTCCTGGCAGATATGATTTACGTCTGGGCTATCCAGTATTACAGCGACTACACTATCCCGGACATGTACGAATATTTAGACCATATTTTTTCAATCATCAATGAGCTTGATCCCAGCTACCTGGATCCCTACGATACCGGAGCTGTGATTGCTGCTTATGAGGCTCAAGATTTGGATCTAGCTCTTAAAATCCTGGATAGAGGTCTGGAGAAAAACCCGGAGGAGTGGCTTTTTCCCTACATGGCTGCCCATTATGCCCAGATGATAAAAAAGGATCATAAGCTGGCTCAAGAGTACTACAAGAAGGCGATGAATATTGAGGAAGTTCCGCCTATTGTGGAACGGCTTTATGCTAATGCAATCTTCAAGTCCATGGATTATAAAAGGGCCTTGCAGGCCTGGATTGAAATCTACAAGACAGCAGAGGATGAGAGAACTAAAAAAATTGCTTCCAACCACATCTATAATATTACGACTACAATAGATATCCAAAAGATAAATGGAGCTATCGCAAAATTCAAAGAAAGTTACGGCCGTAATCCCATGGAACTGTCCCAGCTTGTAAAAGCGGGATTCCTTGATTCTCTGCCAAAGGATTTAGATGGAAAGAAATACATTTATGATTCCCGGACAGGAGAAGTGAAGACCCCAACAATCCCATGGAAACGATAATCATTATAACCTGCTTCGGCCTTGTCTGGGGAAGCTTCCTCAACGTGGTGATCTACCGTCTTCCCCTCAGAATGAGCATTTCCAAACCCTCATCTTCCTGTCCCCATTGTGAAGAGAAAATAAAATTCTATGACAATATTCCTGTTCTTTCCTTTTTGCTCCTTCGAGGGAAGTGCCGCCACTGCAAAGGGAAAATTTCTTTCAGGTACCCTCTGGTAGAGCTATTAACCGCCGCCAGTTTTCTTCTCCTCTACTCCCAGTACTCGTTGAGCTTCTTTTTCTTTGCCTCCTGTCTTTTTGCTTGCGCCTTGATCGCCTTAGGCTTTATCGATTATTACCACCAGATTCTTCCTGACGAGATAACTCTCCCCAGCTTGTTACTGGCCCTCATCTACTCACTTTTCCGCACAGACCTAAACCTGAGGCAAGCGCTTATCGGAGCTGTGGCTGGAGCTGGATTCTTACTTTTCATCTATGCCGCCTATTATCTATTGCGAAAGCAGGAAGGGCTTGGCCTGGGAGACGTGACCATGATGCTTTTAATCGGGGCTTATTTGGGCTGGCGGCAGGCTTTTTTCACCCTTATCCTGGCTTCTTTTGTCGGAGCTTTGGTTGGAATCTTTTTTATTCTCTACAAAAAGAAAGATTTTCAGTATTCTCTTCCCTTTGGGACCTTCCTTGCCCCGGCTGCATTTGCCGCACTTCTCTGGGGAGAAAGAATAATAAATGCTTATTTGAGCCTTTACAAGAATCTGAATCCTTAAATATCTTCGGTTAAATCCCCCCAGGAATGATTGTTCTCTAGATAATGTTAGTTGGAAACTTTTATTTGCCAAGATTTGACTTCGTACAAAGCTCCCATTGAAGGTAGAATTTCAAGAGCTTCTAAAGCCTTATCATAGTGCAGTACTGTGTGTTTATCAAAAAGAATATCTTTAGCTATAATTGCGCCAAAAAAACCGTCTCCTTGATCCAATTCCACAAAAGCATTAGGCGCATAAATTGCACCATAAAACTCAGAACCTTGGTCAATATAAATATCTCCTGTAAAGCCTGGAGTCCCAAAAAGCACAAACTTGGTGGGGTCTTGGGATAGATTGTTTATAGAAGATGTCAGGTCCATCTCAAAACTTCCACTTCCCATAATTATTTGAAGCCTTGCGCCGACAGCTATATCAAGCCTTGAATTCTGGTCCATGTAGAAATCGCCTGTTATATAGAGGATAACATCATCTTCAATTGTCACCACGGAGTTCGCTTCCATTGTAAAAGAGCCATATTGGCCGCTCAGGAAAATCGAATCCGTGCCGCTCATTGAATAATCGCCCATCGATGTAAGGGTGCTAGGAGGAGTAATCTGAGGCAAATCTACTTCATAATCCAATGCCCGTTTTTCACCATCAATATTTGCTCCGGGATCGGTTATTATCACCGATTCTGGATCGCTACCATGACCAGATAGTGCATCGCCGGCTAAATCAGCACTATTGTCCATATAAATAGCACTGAAATCGCCCGAGTTAGTTCCGATATCTCCGTCCGAACCCACATTGCCAGCATTATCATAGTCTCCATTCCTGGTATCATAACTATCAATCGCTACACCCTGATCGATCATTATTCCATCTTCCGCAAAAGCTGCAAACTTAAAAGGAGGGTATCCACCTAACTTTGATCTTACTGTCCTGATTACTTCTTGATCCCCGACATAAGAAACTGTACCTCTTGATTCCACTATAGGATGATCTGCATCGGGATCTACAATCCTTATCCCTACATCCCCTATCACATTCCCTCCAGCAGCCTGGAAAGAAGAAATGCCCATCGTCCGCAAGGTATCATCACCTGTCCAGCTTGAGATATTTCCATAATTCAATTCCCAGATTGCTCTTTCCACCCCAGCTTCAGCCAGAGAGAGGGCTACGGAGGACTTGTAAGACTTAGTAGTGAGCCTGTTCTCAAATGAGAGTTGGTATAAAAAAGGAACAGCAAGAAGAAGCAAGACCATCATGATAAACATACCCACAACTAGGACAAAGCCTTTTTCCTCATTCTTGCTTTTATCAATCCCTCTTTTAAGATTCCAGTTTATAACACTTTTTCTTTTAGCATCACTGCATCTTGTCTTATCCATTTTGCTCACCTTTTTTATTTTGGTTAATCAGATTTATTCCTCAGCTTCACTCCAGTTTTAAAGGTCTCCTGGAAGGTGCGACCCAACTGACTCTGGGTCGTAACCAGCGTAATATCCACGCTGGATACTTGATCGAAACTTGATACAGCAGAAAGATCCACACCTCCAGAGCTTAACTGAAAAGAACTAACTCTTGTGGCTATAGTTCTGCTGCTGTCTGCTCTGTTGCTAACCCCATCATTTGCGTCAATAATTCTCTCCAACCTGTTAGGATATTCAGAATTTAAACGATAGACGATATAGTCAAACTGACTGTCAATATCGATTATAAGGCCATTCGAATCAATAGAGGAAACTTGAAGAATAAGACAGTCTGTAGAAGTTGTATAGACATCCCAGTTCGGCATAACCTGGATCGCTTCTTGCACATCTCGGGAGACATAATTAAGCACCTGCCTGTTATCCCGAAGTACATCGGACTTGGCGGTTCCGTGCAAAAAATACCGCTGTCCGGCAACATAGAGAGAAAGCATGGCCAGGATCATAAAAGAGACGATAGTAACGGTTACTAATACCTCAACAAGGGTAATACCCTTTGGCTGGTATTTTTTTGGCTTGAATCTTCTAGATTTCTTTGAAGTCATCATTTTCTATTAATTCCCTTCCTGGTTATATAAGTGACAACTTCTTTCCGCATCTGTTTTCCGCGGTAGGACCAGAGAACACTGACTGTTAATTTTTTGATGTCATCCCCTAAAGAATCTTCGATATTTACGGCTCCGCTGCTACTTTCCAGCAAAGAGAGACTTTCATTCGTAAAAGAACTGTCCAGAGTCAAGATATCATTAAAAGGCATATTTCGAATAAGTTCTAATTCTTTTTGAATGGACTGAGTAGCAATGACTGTTCGTCTCATTCTGGAAAGGACGTTAAAGCCATGGAGAAAGCAGCTAAGGAGAGCAATCAAAGCCACGCCGAAAATCACCATGGTGACTAAAACCTCGATATAAGTAAGTCCCTCTTCTCTTTTTTTTCTTTTGATGGCCGTTTCTTTTCTCTTATTTGTTGGTTTCTGCATATTATTCTCTCTCCTTCACCTAGATAGTGCTTCCCTGTACACTAGATGCTGGCATTTGCTTTTGGGGAAAGGAGTATACCCAGTTATATCCACTCCTTTCCAATTCCACTCTGGTAGTCCTCTCCAAATACACTCTGGCAGCCTTGCCCTCTGCGAGAGGGCTGGTAAAGGTCACCCGACCGGTAGATTTCACCTGAGGATTCTCTCCATCAGGATCTTCGACTCTTATCTCGATATCCCCGATCACATCGCTGGCAGGAGCTTGATGAGAAGAAATAATCATTGTCCTCGATGCACTATCCCCTTTCCAGTTTGAAATATCTCCATAATTCAGCTCCCAGATCACTCTCTCAACCCCAGCTTCAGCCAGAGAGAGGGCTGCAGAGTAATTGGCAGATTTATCAGTGACCTTGTTCTCAGGAGATGACTGGAATAGCTGCGGAACAGCAAAAACGAGCAAGAATGCCAAGAGGGTCATTCCAATAATTAGGATGGAACCATCCTTCCGACCCCTTGTTATTTTTATTATTACTTGCATTTCCTTAGCCTCCTAATATCCTTTTTTTTGTATCTATTCTATTAGTCGGTTAAGAAGGCTAAAAATGCACCATCGTAAGGGGCGATTTTTAAGATGGTCTTTATACCCCCCCCCATACCCCCCACGACTAATCGGCTTAATGACCGGGTGAAGAGGTTCTTAGGAGAAAGGAATGAAGATGAAGAAAGGGAAAGACAAAAAAGCTACACTTTTCATACCCCCTTTTTTTATTATAATGAAAATGGGGACCATAGAGATCTTATGTAGCAGTGAATAATGATTAAGGTGGGAGTAGAAATGGTGAATGGGGACTAACCACTTTATTGGGACTGACTAACTCAATTATAGGGATTTAACTCATTAAATCCACATCAGTTTATTTATAAAAGGCAAAAAATGGGGCCAGGCTCCGTTTTTTACATTTTTTTCAGTCATTTATATAGGATGAAAGGTGGGCTTGATGAATCAAGCCCCTACATGAGAAAAACCCGTACATAAGAAAAATTAAAACCATTCAGTTCATTTATATATTCAAAAAGGTGGGCTTGATGAATCAAGCCCCTACATAAGATATCAGGCCCCTACACCAGATAAACCAGCCCCTACAGAATATGGATCATGGAGAATTGGGGAATGTTCCTTTTAATGTATGGACTTTATTGGGGCTGCCAGACCCAATTGCAGGGGTTTAATTCATAAAAACCAGCAATTGATATAGACGATTAAAAAGGTGGGCTTGATGAATCAAGCCCCTACAAATGCAAGGGATTCGATTTAGCAAAGAAATGGAGGTAAAAACTGGGATTGGCCACTTTATAGGGAATTAATTCATTAAATCCGCATTAGTTTATTTATAGAGTTTAAAAGGTGGGCTTGATGAATCAAGCCCCTACAAATGTAGGGATCTTATTTTAGTAAAGAAATGAGGATGAAATTTGGGGGCTGTCCTCTTAATCGCAGTCCCCGATTTTATCTTTTATCTAATGACCCTGAAGATTTCCCTCCAGGATCTAATCTTGAGTAAAGCACCGATCGCCTGCTCCAGTTTCTGGATAGTCGAGTCATATTCCTGAATATAGACCTCTCTCTTTCTTGTGCCATCCGCAGCTCTCTCTCCTTCGCCAAACGTTACTGCTGCTCTTGTTTTTATGGCAAGCGCTATGCTTTCCTGGGGCCCAGAAGCAGTAACAAAGGCAGTTCCGCCTATCATACTTCCGGCTACTGTTTGGACGAATCTTGCATAAAGCTTCCCTACCCCGACTATGCTCTCGCAAGGATCGACACTCTCTATACTTCCTGTCAAAGTACTAAAGTAAACGATATAATCAGCCACCTTGGGATCAGCCCACACTCTATCTCCACTAATGAAATCTCCCACATCTTTTTCTGCTGGCAGGTTGAGAATGCTATCGTTACCGAGATACCACTCTACCTCAGGAGTAGGTGCATCCTTAAGAGCAATAAAAGAGTAGTCAGCATCACTCGGAGCTCTATCGTCTCCACCTGTCCCGAAAAAGAGCCGGGGAATTGTTCCTCCTGTAACATAATTCATCCAAACTGCTGGTTTGCTTATAATCGGATAATTGTTTGAATCTTCATAGATTACCACTGCTTCCCAGGAAGTGGGGTCTTGATATTCTATACTAACATCAACTTTCCACACTCTTCCGTCCAAATCTGCGACATAAACGCGATCTGCATGCCCATCCTGGTCAATATCTATTATCGAAGGAGACCCGGGAATGGTGTTAGGAATATTCCAGCCTAACCCAGCGGTGGTGTCCTCTTCCCCTGCATAGAAGCCCCAAAAATATTCTCCTGTCTCTGCATCTACAGCATAAAAAACATTGCCAACTGTATCACTCGGAACATTGTCATAGCCCGATCCCATAAAGGCAAGCCAGGCATCCTCTCCGTTCTTTCGGATTTTACCCACTACGGGAATAGACCAGGTCTCTCCTAAAAAATCATGAGTGAATTCCCAGAGCGGCTGGGGATTATCAGGATCAGTAATATCCAGCGCAAAATAATAGTTAGTTCCCCCTGCCAGGGCACTTCCGTTTCCAGATCCCTGACCAGAGATGAGAATCGTTGTCCACTCTTGGCTGGCATCTCCATTAGCATCTATATAAACATCGGCAACCATCGGACTCCCGTCCACATAAATATCTCTTGAAAAATACCTCTCCCCCGTAGCAGCGTCGACTGCCCACATGTTTTTCAACTTGGGAAGAAGGTTATAAGGGATAAAGCCCCACAATTCTTCTCCTGTAAGAATATCAAAACAATGAATCATTCCGTCATTCGCGCCTACATAAACTACTTTGCGTCTGTCAACCCATGTATTCAAAAAATCCTGGTATCCATCTCCCATTATAGCAGCCGTTCCATCTGGCGGACCGACGACTACGGGATTGGAGTGGTTGCTGTCTCCCAATTTCCAATCGCGTCCCTCTCCCCTTACATAATCTATCAGCCCTTCATTATCGTTGTTTACATCCTGTAGAATCGGACCCAAGGTACCAACACTAGAAGCAGTGAAGTCGAGTCTGCTTAAAACAGAATCCACAGGAGTAGCCGTGTATACTGTCCTACTGGCTGCAGAGCGGGCATCCAGAAGCTCCCCAACATCCCAGACTACCTCAACTCCAGAGGGAACAATCTCCCTTCCTGAAGACTCGGATAAATCAGGACGACTGACTGTCCTGAGAACAGAATAAGATGTAGATTCAGGAGTCATCCCGGATAGATCATAAGCTCTAAGGTGTCCTTCCCAGGAAGGAAAATAAAAAGTGCTGGCGAGAAGATACTTTTTTTCCTGACCGCCGTCATCAACATTCGTCACAACAACAGAGGTACGAGAGTATTCTCGTTTGTCAACATGGATATACTCCATTTGTATCTCATCAATTAAAGGAGTATCAAAGGATGCGCCTGAAAATCCTTCTATCACATCCTCGGGTGCAGACAGGATGGCTTTCCACTTGAGCTTGGAGCCAAAGTGATTAAATGTATGAATTGGAAGATTGGTATAATTCTTTATATCATTAGCCTCAAAACTTTGAAAAAGCTCCCAATTTCTTCCATCATTATTAGATACATAAAACTCGACTTTAAGGCCATCTCTCGATTTCCCCCGGGTCCTCATCTTAAGATTTGAGATCTCCACCTTGGTTATCGCATAGAGCTCGGGGTCAAGTTCGGGTGAAAGATCAGTCGACCAGGCTTCTCCATAGGTAGTATAAACATTAGCTAATTCGTTTATAATCAGATAATAATCCCCAGAATCGTTGGCATCGGCAAAAATGAGATCAATATCTCCATCCTGGTCAAAATCAACGGATACGCCCATATCCACATCATGAGGAAAAGGTGTAATGGGCAGACAATCATTAAAGCATACCCATTCTAAATTTAACGGAAGACCTCCGCCTTCTTGAAGGCCCTTGTTTTCGAACATCCACATCCTGGCATCATTCCCAGCCCGCCATCTGTCATTGGCACACATTATATCGAGCCACCCATCTTGATTAAAATCTTCAATATTGGTTGTATCGGTACCTGTGCAGTCTGGATTGGGAATTGGAATTTCATGACGAGTAAAGTATCCTGTGCCATCATTCTCATAAAAAGCTAAATAGGGATAATCCTCAACTGAACCGGCCACGATATCTATATCTCCGTCTTTGTCAAGATCACCGGCATCGATTGAAGAGCCTTGCATCCCTATCGTAAAACCTGGTGATAGGTCATAATTTAGCTCGGATATGTCCCAATTATTAATGTGAAAATTGGCTGCTCCGGGATTTCTCACCAGAAATATTTGATCCTGACTGATAACCAATACATCTATATCTCCGTCTTGGTCTATATCCACGGAGGTCAAGTGGTCTGCTGCCCATCGACAATAGATCCCGTCGCTCATGAATCTGTTTGTAAAATCCAAGTTTGGAGATTGATTGTGAGGATTAAAATCTGGGTCAGTTGCCGTTCCGACATTGATATATATGGCAGCCACAAATTGATCGTAAACTGCGTCATCATCATCATTCTTATAGAAGAAAAAATCGAGTAATCCGTCATTGTTGTAATCTGCCACAGTTATAGAAGCCGGTCCAACCGCCAGACCTGTCTCATAGACCTCAGTAGGATCTATCTCAAAAATAAGACCATCATCATCTATTCCATCCATATCAAGATCTTCAAATTTATTTCTCATCAGAATCAGTCTATCATCGTTGCCGATATCCAGACCAATCAAATCAGGATAGCCATCGCCATCAAAATCACCCGCATCACAGACATAAATTTCTGATCCCATACCGGTAGGTGATGTAATCTCCAAGTTACCCCCCAACCAGTTCAACGATATCGGTCCAGAAGGCCAGTAGGCGACTGAAGTGTTGTCTATGTCTTTATAATCTTCGGTGTTGAAGTTTTCGGTAAAAATTCCCCCCAGATACTCTACGCATTCTTCTTGAGCCCAAAATTTTATAACAAAAAAGCAGATCAGTATGAATAGCGGCAAAAATAGCACCGTGGTTTTCTTTTTTTTAATCATTTTTTCACCCCGCTTCTTATTTTTGTTTAATTATGTTCCTGCCCGTTCAAGGACCAATTCTATTTCTAACCTTGTGGTCGTAATAGTGTTTCCTATCTCGACAGTCCCGATGCAGACCAAAATAGCATCGGAAGAGTCAGGAATTCCCCCTCCAGCCTCATCATCAATCAAAAACACAGTGTACCTGTAACGATTGTCCGGGCTGCCCTCTGTTTGAACAAAGGTCTGTCGACAAAAAATAACATTTTCTAAATCAGAAGTTCCATCCCAGTCAGAATCAATCAGGTTCAGAAGTTCTATATCGCTCAATCTTCTAAAATAATTATCCGATTGAGGATCATCAATCCCTGAAGGCTCAATGACATAATGACCGTCAAAATGAGCCCAATCGCCGATTGAAAAATACTCTTCAATTTCCGTCCAGGCAACATCAAACCCTGCTTCAGCAGCATTATAGGCCTGCTGTTGGGTCCGAATGTTTCCGGCAACCTTGGGACCGGTGGCTGTCACCTGGAGAAGCACAATCCCGACAACTTGCAGAAAAGCCAGCACAATGACGACAATAATCAAGGCCATTCCTTTCTCATGCTTCGAAGCCGGCAATGTCCCGTTTATTCTCGGAAAGCTCGTTTTTTCCCTCATTTTATCCTCTTTAATTTGTACCGCTGTTATATAGGCTTAAGGACATGTTTCTGATTTGGGCAGTCGACTCAAGCAAAAATCTTCTATGCTTATCCATTTCGTCTCCTGCAGGAGAATCAGCAATAGCAGGTTTTCCGTAGATATACCTCATAGCATCTGAAGGAGTTCCTGAAAAACCAATATAAGGATTTGCTGTTTTTCCAAGAATTAAGAATCTCACAGAACGAATCCCAGCCGAAACTTCATCATCATTCCAATTGAAGCTTTTATCACCCCCATCACCCCAGTTCAGGAAATCATTCACATCAATTATAGTATCACTGTTATTGTCATCAAGCTGCTGGTCTGCATCCATGTCACCATGATATTGGAATTGGAGATCCTCGATGTTTAGAGCAAGAGCCAAATGTTCATAACTATCACTTATTGGATTCCATTGGGAAACATACATAACTCCTGGTTCCCCTAAATATCCGTCTACTCCCACGTGGCCACCCGGATAGCTGCCATCGACATCAAGCCAGTATGTTTTAAGCTCGATAAAGGTGACAGTGCCTCCAATATAGTCATCTGGATCTCCACCTGGATTCAGGTTCAGATCTTTCGGCACTTTCCCGTTGACTCTATCAAATACGATCTGGTTCGTAACGAAATTTACTGATGTGATTTTACCCACTTCTCCCTTTTGAACATTTAACTCAGGGTTAGGGAAAACAATAATCAATCTGTTTATATATCCCAGCGTGTCAGCGGGATAGGAAGTTGCGGTATAAGGATACATGTCAAATTGATTTGGTTCAAACGTAACAGTGTTCGAACCAGGATCAAAGCTTTGAATGATGAGTCTTAAGGGGTCTGAGTTTCCAAGAAAAGTTAGCCTGTCAGGATAAACCGGGGGCCCGCCCGAACTATCATTGTTATCTCCCTCCAGGAACGCGTGAGAAAATTGCAAAGGCAAGCCAGCTCCTATGGATTTTATATCTCTGGAGAGAAAGTACATGGCAGCCCGTACATTATGCTGAATGTCTGCAAATTGCTGCTGGTCGACAGATACTTTGTTGCTCTTCGTGTATAGAGATAACGTTGCTACAATGATACCCAGCATGATTGAACTGCCGATTAAAACCTCTATTACAGTAAACCCGCGCCTAGAAGAAGCATATAAAGATGAAAACCTTCGATTTGATATTTTGGCCTTCATTTTTTCCTCTCTTTTAAGCTTATTCATAGCTATCCGCTCACCTGCTTATAACCGTGTTTACGTCAGCCCGGACTTTATATTCGGCAGGACTGGCGATAATGTTATCCAGCTCCACTTGTGCCTGGAGTCCTGTAAAGACCAGAACTCTCACGTTCCAATAAAATCCTGACGCCACGAGCTGAGTTATTCTTCTGTAATCAACTATTCCATCACTGTTGATATCCATCAGTTCATTAATCGGGCTTAAGGATAAGTTGGACAACTCATCGGCTGTTAGGTTCCTCAGAAAGTCAATCTGTTGCTGAGCTAAAAAAGTTGCATTTGTCATCGAGTCTGAGCGATTATTATTCATCACGCTCAAACAGAAAAGTTGGGCCAATCCTAATAAGGCAACACCCACTAGGGCTATCCCCACCACAACTTCTATCATAGAAAAACCTTTGCTTTTAGTATCATTTCTGGAATTATTATCTAACGAACCCTCTTCGGGAACCTGTGATTTTTTATCAATAATCTCTCTCTTTGTAATCATTTTTATCCACCTTCAGCTACTATGTATTGAATTGAGCCCCCGGCTATAACCTTAATAATTCTCTGGTCAGGTTTGCCATAACCTGCTAATTTAAGACTCTGGAGAGTGATGCTTCTTTGTGTGGAGCTGTAGTTTGCGACAAGACCCAACGGTGAGAATTCGACAGTATCATTCGGAAAATCTACATTCACTTGAAATTCAAGTGGGATTGATTTTCTTAGAAATCCACGCATTATATTCCATTCGTTCGGATTATCTTCTTTTTCAATGTAATAAACCCAGCCTGCACCCACAGCCTCAAACCTCACCCTATGGTTTAATTTTGTTTTAACAGCCTGAAATTTTGCCCTCTGTAAATTCATCATGACTTGTCTTGCTGAACCCTCTATCTTTCTTGACTCCAAAGTGTTAATGATGTTCGGGTAGAATATAAAAGCCATGAGGCCTATTATCGCTACAGAAATCATAATCTCAACCAAAGTAAAGCCTTTCCGGGCCGATGCAGATTTATCCCTGGTTCTTGCTCTTTCATGTTTGTGCTGAGAAATTCTTAATATATTTTTCATTCTCTGCCTTACTTAGGAATAAATGGGTGCTCCAGGGGCGATAACAAATTTCCTCTGCAATCAGGAATATCTTCCTCGCTCCATGTATTTTCTTTTTGAAATTTTATTAAGCTTGGTCCTGTCCCTGTTATTTTAATTTTATACCTTTTCTTAAATAGTTGCAAGATGTCCATCGTTTCGTAAAAACCAAGCAAGCAGCAAAACCAGGGCTAATTGAACCCAAGCCTCCATCCAATAATAGAAAAAATGTGCACTTAGCACTTTTATCCGTAATAACTATATAGTATTAATACATTTAATGTCCCGTATTCTCAATGCCCTTTCAAGATGAGATTTAGGGTGATATTTATCTGAACACCCTTAACCTTGTTATACGAGCTTTCTCACCTTAAGAGGCTAATAGTTTTTTTTACTAAATATATAAAATTAATAAATAAGAAAGATAAACAGAGAGAGGGATGTCTTTAAGCTGAGAGAGGAAATTTACTGTTTTTTACAGCTTTTTTATCGAAAAAATATCGCTTGTCCCCTTCTCGACTTTAAACTTTTCTGATACGGGAAGCCCGGGAATCCAGATGATCTTGTCTCCAGAAAGAAAAACCGGCCGCCTATCTCTCTCGGATAAAGGAATACCTTTAGCTCTCATTATTTCTTTGAGCTTCTTTTGACCAGGGGCTCCTAAAGGCTGATACCGGTCTCCTTCACTGCGGTTTCGAACCAGAAGGGGAAATTTCAATTTCCCCAGATCAAGGAAAGCACTGGTTCGATCATCGAAATCAAAAGAGAGAGATTTCCCTCTTTTCATCTTTTTTCCTTCAAACTTCAATTTAAGCTCTTTTATTTCAAGAGACCCTTTCCCTTCCCACCTGTATTCATATCTTATCTTTGGAGTAACCTTGCTTTTCAGAAATATCTGACCTTGCTCTCTTCGCAAAACATGGTCTTTTCTTAACGGGAATTCTTTCCCTTCCTTCATGCCTAAAACAGATTCGACATCTCCGAAAGAAATTTCTCTCAGGTTTCCCCGTAACTCAGAAATAAAATTCCGGACAACCCGCCTGGCTATTGCCCGGGGAAGAGAGGAAAGAGGTTTCACCTCAAGAGAAATCCGATCGTTCTTTTTCGATATCGCTTTTTTCGTCGTCTCCTGAGCTATTTTATCCAAAAGACTGTCTTCTTCACGGATGATGGAGGCTATCCTGCCCAGGCTGGATACTATTTCGGGCTCAAAATTCTCTTGAATATAGGGAATAAGATCAAGCCTTATCTTGTTTCGCAGAAAGCGCCGGTCAAGATTGCTCTCGTCGATCCGGAATTCTATCCCTTTCCCTTTAAGATAGGCCTCGATATCCTTGCGCTCTATCTGAATGAGAGGCCTGATAATCGTACCTTCCACCAGGGGAAAAATGCCGGCTAGCCCTCGAAGCCCGCTTCCCCTCATGAGGCGCATAAGAAAAGTTTCTGCCTGATCCGTCTTCGTATGACCTGTGGCAATTTTAGCTCCCCCGATCTTAAGAGCAGTTTTTTTTAAGAAATCATACCTGAGCTCTCTTCCTGCTTCCTCGATATTCAGCTTCTTTGCCCGCGCATAGAAGCGAACATCTTTGCTGCCAACAATAATCGGAAGGGAGCATTTCCGGGCCATGCGCCTGACAAATTGTTCATCCTCATCTGCGGTATGGCGAAGCTTGTGGTTAAAGTGACCCAGGAAAAGCTCAAAAGACCATTCCTCTCGAAGCTCAAGGAGCAGGTTGAATAAACCTGTGGAATCCACTCCTCCTGAATAGGCGATAAGGATCCTGTCTTTTTTCTCGAGGAGTTTGTACTCCAGGATGGCTTTTTTAATTCTGTCTAAGATCATTTGACTCTGCTTCATGGTTTTTACTCAGGCCTGAAGTCTTTTGGAGACCTGACTAAGATTCATTAACGCATTCCAGTATAAAGGATCTAATCCTGCGTGCACCCCTGGAAAATCAGCTATCTGTCTTCTTTTCCCAAGAAATGCAAAGTGGCGGTGGAGGGACTCGAACCCCCGACACTGCGGATATGAGCCGCATGCTCTAACCGCCTGAGCTACACCGCCGGTGGCTAAAATTTTAGCCAAATCCCCAGTGTAAGTCAATTTAAGTTAACTTAAAAAAAGTTGAGATTGCCGCGTCACTACGCTCCTCGTAATGACAATTTATTGTTTTAGATTGTCGCGCTTCGCTCGCAACGGCGGATTGGCACGCTCCCTTCGGTCGCTCGCAATGACCTATAATCATGTAAATTGCGAACGTATTTGCAGGCGAGCCAAATATCGAGAGCTTATTTTTCAGATAGCCAAAAAATGGAAAAGCTTTATTGGAGAGGGATATGCGGACTCCTACCTGACAACAACGCGGCTTTGGCCTGTCTCAAACATCAGGGTTTGGCCTGTAGGCTTGTTCGCCGTGACACTCGTGACCTGGACTGTGCTCTCACCCTTACTCACAGCTTGAAAGATAAGCGTGGCGATACTTCCTGTTCCTTTAATCCCTTTGCCAATATCAGTACTTGAAAATCCTATAGTGCAGACTCCGGAGGAATTATCGATATTCTTCAAAAAGGGCACATCTTTTCCGAGACGGTTAAGGAATTCCCTTTTAACGACTTCTTTCAATTTCAATGACGCTGGATCGAAGCTTATGTTCAAAGACATGCTGCTGACATCCTCTTGAATTCTGGCATTGACACTAACCCGAAATTCTCGATTCTGGGGAACTTCAAAATTAGCCGGCGTCAGAAAAACCCGGTTTTGTTCCCTTCTTCTCGCCATATCCTCTACCTCTGTCCTTTGCCTCGCTCTTCGCTCAGCAAGCGCCTCCTCAGGCGGGCCACGCCTTGCACTTGCCGCAGGAGAAATTCCGCCAAGGTCAACCCAGAGAGGTTTCAGATCTTCCTCGCTTACAGGAACTTTGCGAATAATATAGGGAGTAATGGTCAGGATGACATCCGTTTGCTGGATTACCTGGTCAGTGCTGGAAAAAAGTCTTCCCAGGATAGGGATGTTCTTAAGCCCGGCTATGCCGCTTATGGTTTTTCTCTCTTCATCCTTTAACAAACCAGCCAGCAGGTTTGTCTCCCCATCCTTAAGCCTGATTATATTCTTCACTTCCCTTGTGGCAATAATGGGAATATCGGCATAGCCGGCTCCGCCGAGGGATTTTATTTTTATATCTAATTCCAAGGTGACTTCATTCTCAAAATGAATCGTGGGCGTAATCTTGACATCGATTCCGACATCCTCGTACTGAAAGGAAGTCAGAGGCTGCTGAGCGAATCCTCCTGCTGCGATAGGAGTAAATGTTGTTCGCGGAATAGGGATTTTATCTCCTACCACGTACTTTATTTCTTCCCCGTCAATACCCCGAAGTCTGGGTTGGGAGATTATCTTGGTGTCTGAATCTGCTTCCAAAAACTGCACAACAGCGCCAGGAAGAGCGACTTGAAAATGTTCAGATTTGGAAAAATTTATGCTCTTCAGTTTAAACCAGCCTTGCTCATCCGCCCCAGACCCTTCAGGGCCAGTATATCTGAAGCCTATTAGACCCTGTTCTAGCTCTAGACCCAACTGTCTCAGTCTCACGCGAGAAACTTCCATTATTTCCAAATCGATTATGACTTCTCCCTTTGGCTTATCCCAAATCTTGATGATTTTTCCCGCCAACTCTATAACAGCAGGAGTATCCCTTAAGGTGACAGTGTTTATATTTTTATCAACAATGATATTCGGTGCTTTATATTGAGTGCGAAGCATCTGCGTGAGAGAAACGCGAATATCCTCAGCCCTGATATTGGAGAGATAGAAGGTTTTGATTGCATTCAGCTCATACTGAATTCTTTTTTGGGGCAGGTCAGGAGCAATAATAATTGTTCTCTCATCTATAATCCTGTAAAAATTCTTGGAGGCCAAACAAAGCGAATTGAGAGCCTGTTCAAAAATCATATCAACAAGGTCAATGGAAAAAGTAATATCCCTAAATTGTTCATCAAAGAGAACATTTACTCGAGCATGTTTTCCCAAAGCTTGAAAAATTGAGCGGAGATTGGCATCGATAAATTTCAAGTGAATCTCTTCTTTATCAACCTTAAGCTTAATCGGGGGTTCAATCCTAATCTCCTTGGGTTCCTCTTCTTTAACTTCTTCCTCGATAAGGCTTTTCGCCTCTCCAGCTATCATTCTGTTTAAAGGGTCATAGTAAAGAGCTTTTTCATACTCAACGAGAGATTCCTTCTTTCTCCCCTGAAAGGCAAGCTTCCGAGCTTTTGTAAGATGAGCGGTGCTGGCAGCAAGTTTAGCCCGGAAAAGTGCAAGACGATAGACAGAATTATCAGGACTCTCCAGCGCTGCCCTTTGGTAATAGCTGACGGCCTCATCCCAATTTTTGCCGAGTGCTGCCTCAGTGCCTAACTTATAGCTTCGACTTAATCCCGCACAACCCCAAAAGGTTAGAGCAATTATTGTCAAAAGTACTATTTTTCTCATCATCTCTCTCCTTCTAAATAATATCTCCTTTTCTGGGAATCCGAACCGATGATTTCTATCTCTTCAGGCGTAATCTTTCCAATTTTCACCCCTTCGCTTATAACTTCTCCTTTCTCCACAGCCAGGGCGTCTCCTTCAAAAACAATAAGGGCAACCATCTTATCATCGGAAATGACGTATCCGATGTATCTTACGTTTAAAGGTAGAGAAGAAGAGGCCTCATACTTACCAGGGAGGGTTGGATTCTGCTGCTGGTTCTGCCGCAATTTAACTGGATTCCTTTCAATTTTCCTGCTTACTGACCTTCTAAGAGTAAAAATGTTCCTTACCGGATTTCCGAGCTCTATTTTCTCTCTCACTAACAGGTCTTTCCTGATAAGACTTTTTTCTCCACCTTTTTCAAGCGCTTTCTTCTGGAGTTTTTCCTCTCCAGCCCAAATACTTAGACCTATGCTCAGGAAAAGGATGAAAAAAGCTGAGGTAATCTCTTTAGCTTTCATAATAGCCTGCTAAGACAACTTTTAACTCGAGCACATTTCCTCTAGCATCAATGTTCAAAAAGTCAATTTTTTCTATTAACAAGAATTTTGGAAACTCTTCTACAGAATGAATAAATCTTTTCAAGGACAAATAAGATCCCTTTATGTCAAAGGTTACGCTAATTTTTCTTATCGTTTCTCCTTTAAATTCAACATAACCGTACCTTTTTCTAGAAGAAACATTAATTCGCGCTTTGTTCAAGAGCTGCTCGAGGTCAAGCCTTAGCCGCTCGAAACCTTCTTTATCATCATCATAAAAATATTTCTTTTTCAGCTCATCCATATCCCCCCGAGCATCTTGCCATCTGATCCATTCTCCTTCCTTCTCTACCTTTGTCTTATTGAGCTGCTCGTAATCTTCCTGTTTTACTGAATACGAAGAAAAAGCTTTAAAATAACTCCTCCTCTGGGAGAGAGAAACCAACAGGAGGAAGAGTACAACTCCTGCGATCATAACACAGAGGACGACGAGTATTTTTTTCTCTTTGTCGTTCACTAAATCAAATGTCTTTTTCATAGTTTAACGAAATCTCCGAGAGGAATAATCCCCTTTCGTTTTCTTCTTCGCTTATTATTCTTATTTGATTAAATTTCAAAGCTTTTAAATTATTGTAAAGCTCCAAAAGATCATTCACACTCGAATAAACAACTTTGAAGCTCAACTGCACCTTTGAATCCTTGGCGAGCGTGGGTGCCATGGAGACAATATAACTCGAATCGGGAAGAGAATTTTCTAAATCAGAGAGAAACTCTATCCAGGAAAAACTTTTCCCTAAAATAATGCTGTTGATCAAATCAACTTTTCCTTTGTATTTTATGATTGCATCTTCGATTTTGGCAGAAAAATCCTCCTCATCTCGCTGGACATCTTTTATCAGTTTATCTGTCCTTTTGACGGAAGCTCTTGTTTCCTGAGCTTTGGCTTTGTATTCAACAAAGATTTTGCCGGCAAAAAAAGAAATAAGAAGAAGAGCAACCACGAGCGAGGATAGAATTAAATAAAAAAACCTCCTGTTACGCAGAGGATGACTCGCTAAATTCAAGCTTAATCGTGAACGTTCTATCATAGAATTTGTCCTACAAGAGGAGATAATATCATCTTTTCTCTTAATCCAAGCTTTGAGGTCAGGCCTGCCTCTATTCCCTTTGCAGGCAAAGATAATTTTTCTTTCAGCTGTGAAAACATCTCTTCCTCTGGTTCCAAAAGACCCAGACGAAGTCTGAAGGAATTGACTTTTTTCTTTTCCTTATCTTCGACAAAATTCACAGTATTCTCCACTTCTTTAACAATATTTTCTACTTTTTGAAGTCCTGATAAATTTGTAAGGGAGCCGGGGATAAACTGCTTCAGGCGGTACACAGCAACTTCAGAATTTAGGCCTGCTATAAGGCTGAGAGAGTCTTCTTCGATATTTATGAGGAGTAAATCTCTCTCTTCTTCCTTGTTAAGCAGATAATACAGGCTCAAAGTAGGGACTCCAATCGCTCTGACTTTTAAATGAAGCTTACTAAAGAGATCTTCGTACTCTTGAATAATCGAGGCCCTGGCAACTGCAACAAATATTTTCGCAGAGCTGTTTGAACTTAACCTATCAAATGAAAACCTGGCATCATCGGGAAGTAAAGGTATCTGTTTTTTTACTCGGAAGCGAATAATCCGCTCCCTCTGCTCCCGGGAAGAGGGGAGAGAATCAAAGGAAAAGACAAAAGCTTTTAGAGATAATTCGGGGATAAGACAGGCTATTTTATTGTCTGAAAGATGAAGCTTTTCAAGACCTTTCTTTATTTTTTTCTCCAACAAGGCCGGATTTTTTATATTTTTATTGCTGAAAGAGGGCTGAATCACCCCTTTCTCAAGAGGGAGAATAAAATGATTTTTGATTTTTCCTTCTTTAGAAGAAACATGAATTCCGCTCAGATAACTG
>DRHQ01000053.1 GCA_011049545.1 Candidatus Aminicenantota bacterium
GCTTCTGGCGCGGGGAGAAGTCATAGTGAAAGTCAAGCCCAATTTCTCCCACAGCTTTGATTTTTTTATCTCCGGCTAGTTCCTCTATTCTTTGGGTGTGGCTCGGAGTGAAGTATTTAGCTTGATGCGGATGCACTCCTGCTGCGGCGATGAAACTCTCGTATTTTTCGGTTAAATCGAAAGTTTTCTGTATGCTTTTGGGGTCGGTAAGATCTGCAGGGCAAAGTATGGATTTGATTCCTTCTCGGAAAGCTCTCTGGACGACCTGATCACGGTCTTCATCAAATTCCTCCATATCTAAATGAGCATGGGAATCAACAAGGGTATGAGCCATTTCTTTCTCTTATAAAGAGACTCCGGGAAAAGTGAAAAATGGAAAAAAGAAAGCCCGCTGTTTTTATTCCAGAATCTTTTTCTTCAAATGACGAATGGGAAGCGCTCCGAAGCTGAGCAATTTTTGGAGAAACTCTTTCTTGCTGAAGGCATCGCCTTTAAGATTTTTGTATTCCTTTTCCATGTCCAGGATTTCCTGGAAACCAATATAAGCGTAGGCGCAGTCGAGAGGCTTTAGAATAATGCTATTCCATTTTCTTTCGGCTTCAGCTTGAGTTTGAAATCCACCTCTTGTCATATAGGCAATAGCCATTTCTTTGGTCATGCCGCCTTGATGGATATTGAGTTCGAGTTTAAAATCTATAACCGCTTTAAGCAACAATTTGAGCTGATTCAAACGGAGTCTTAGGTCATAATTTCCAAAACCTTTGAAAATTAGTTCTTCTTCAAGAATGACGGGCCAGCCCTTTATCAAAGGCATATTCGGATAGAGATTTCTTACAAGCGAAGGATTTTTGCGAGTGTAAAATAAAGGAACAAACTGCCCGGGATAAACTTTCCTGACAGTCCAGAGATAGATTAGGAAATTATTGTATTCCTCAAAGAAGGATTTGGTCTGATCCTCTTCCCAATCTTCGGGAATGGGCGTGATCTGAAGAGAGAAGGTGTCCGAACTTTCATAAACTCCGGGAGATGTAAGGCAAGTCCAGGTTATTCCCTGAGATTCAAGCGGCATGGGAACGATGTCGAGGTTGTTCTCAGGCAGTTCGATAACTTCGTTCTGGATCATAAAATTCTTTATTTCCTCTGCTGATGTTTTGATCCTGTTTATATAATCCTCTTTCTCAACATGATTTATTTTTATTTTATCCAACACATGCGATACTGTGATATTTATGAGCTGGTCTTCGTTGAGATTAGAAGGGGGATTATCCAGGTTTATTTTAGGGTCCATTATTTTATAAAGTGGTATGCAGACAAGGAACATTTCACGCCGGATATTTTTATAATCAGCATCGGCTCTGGCGTTAATTTCCTGGAGAGGAATATCGTTCTGAAGCTTTAGCCGGGAAAGCCTCAGGTGGGCCTGTTCTCCTAAACGGAAATTTCCGGTAGACCTGGGAAGAAGTTCCTTCTGGAGAAAGTTCTTATAATCTTCTAAAGCGGGAATAGCTTTAGCTAAATTTGCTTTAAGTTTGGATTTTTGAGCTTCTGGAACTTGTTCAATCAACTGGGGACATTCATTTTTATAAAAGTCCATTATTGCCGTGAATTGCTTTATGGCTGTTTCTGTGAAAAGTTGAGCGGGAGTCTTCAGATTCTCTTTAGCCTGCTTAATGAGTTTCGGTATTCCTTTTAATCTGGCTGCAGCGTTCTTGGCCCTCGTACCTAGAGGAGCAAATTCCTTAGTAAGGAGACTTCGGACGCAGTTAGCGAGGATTTCATTGTAAAAAATAGGGTTGTATTCCCAGGGAACAAAGCTTTCGTGTTTTAAAATCTCGAGATCTAAAGCATCGAGTATCATCTCATGGTCAATCTGGAGCTCAGGGCTTAGCTTGAGTTTATCAATTTTAGCCACAAATTCTTGGTTATGTGAATCCAAGGTTTGGTGCCGCTTCTCGATGCTTTTTTTGCTGAGGTTTTCTAAATGGTTGTCGTACTTGTGGTAGCCAGCCAGGGTAGCGGAAGTCGGGTAAAACTTCCAAAGTCCATCAAGATAAGTATCTAATGTTTTTTTGAATTTTTCGTCTTCAGTAGCTTTCTCAGAGAGAAGCAAACCAGTGCTCAAAAAAACAAAGAGTAGGATGACGAATGGAATGATTTTTCTCTTCATTGAATCCTCCTCCATAAGAGCTTTATTTCATTCAAGTTACGTCTTGCAGGAACTTTTTTCATTTTATGAAACTGCAATCCTACCATAAAATGATGGCAGGAGGCAACAATTTCCTCTCTTTAATCCTTGCCCTAGAACTGGATAACTGCCGATCCCCATGTGTAGCCAGAACCGAAGGCCGTGAGGACAACAATATCGCCTTCCTTTATTATTTTTCCCTTCAGAGCTTCATCCATTGCAATAGGAATCGAGGCAGCTGTTGTGTTTCCGAAGCGATCTATGTTTCTAATCACTTTTTCGATTGGAATTTTTAGATTCCTTGCCACCATCTGAGAGATTCTGTCGTTAGCTTGATGGGGTATAAGATAGTCAACATCTTCAATAGAGAGGCCATTATGTTTCAAGGCGATTCTTACTGCTTCTGGCATTTTTCCTGAAGCGTTTTTGAAAACATTTCGTCCGTTCATTTCAGGGAAGAATCTTCTCTTTTTGAAGAATTCTTCAGCAAAAGTGGGGTTATCCTTGGGGCTTGGTTTCTCCATCCATAAATCAGATACATACCTTCCATCTGAAAAAAGATGGGTTGAAAGGATGCCTCGACCGTCATTTTTTTCATTGGGTTCAAGGATAACTGCGCCGCCGCCGTCTCCGAAAAGGACAGCCATGTCTCTTCCTTCATCAGAATAATCCAAATTTGCTGATTGGACCTCAGAAGCAACAAGTAGGATTTTCTTGAAGGCGTGAGTCTTTATGTACTGTTCAGCTACAGATAGTGCGTAAATAAAACCTGTACACTGATTCCTCACATCGAGGGCTCCGATTTCAGAAAGCCCCAGTTTAGCCTGGACTATAACGCCTATTCCAGGGAAATAATGGTCTGGGGAAAGAGTGGCGGCAATGATAAAGTCTATTTCTGACTTGTCGATTTTGGCGGCTTCAATAGCTCGCAGGGCCGCTTCATAGGCTAAGTCTGAACTCCCTACGCCAGGTTCCACATAGCGCCTTTCGACAATTCCTGTCCTCTGGCGAATCCACTCATCCGAGGTGTCCATTTTTTTTTCTAAGTCGAAGTTTGTGACAACTTTGGGAGGGACGAAGTGGCCTGTTCCTGTTATAAGTGCTTTTGTGCTCATAATGATTTCGATAAATTATAATGGACGAGTTGGAAAAAATAAAGGCATAATTTCCTTGACTCAAAAAAGGTGAGAGAGTAATATGCCATTTAACCAAAAAGGGTGGAGAATTTCAATTGAGAAAGCATATTTTTCTTTTTATTCTGATAGTTGGTATTTCTCTTTTCGCTTTTGCTGAAAAAGAAGATCTTTTGAGGATTGAAGCTTCTTTAGGCCCTAAAAGGCTTTCTAGGGGCCAGAAAGGGAAGGTAGTTCTGAAACTTACTTTGGAAGAAGGTATCTTTGTCAGTCCTGAACCCTCTTTTATCATCGAATTTAGTCCTTGCGAGGAGCTTATTATCCCCAAAAGTTTATCTAATGAATCTGATCTGGAGACAGATATTTTAAAAGAAAACGGAGAAGACCACTTGGATCTGAGGGAGGCCATTGAAATACCCTTCACGGTCCGCTTGATGGCAAAGAGAGGCAGGCATCTTCTTGAGGGAAAAATTAAATATTTTGCCTGCTCAAAAGAAGAGGGATGGTGCTTAAAGAATACATCAAAATTTTCTGCTGTTTTCTACATAAGATAAAAGGGGACAGGCTACTTTTTCTTCAAGAAAAAGGAATTCCTCTGCTTGCGGACATCATGTCAGAAAAAGTAGCCTGTCCCCCTTTTTACAGCCAGTTATGCTTGAGGTACCAGTTAAGGGTTTCTTGAATAGCATCTTGCAGGGAATACTGAGGTTGAAAAGATAATTTCTCTTTTGCTTTTTTCATATCTGCAATCCAGCCTCTCTGCCTCATTTGCTTAAATTTACCCAGGTTGAGAATGCTCGGTTTCTTTTTTATCCTGCCCGTAATATCGGCGATCAAAGCTACAAGATAGCCTATGGGGATGGGAATTCTCACTTTCTTTAATTTTTTATCCATTGCCTTTCCAGCAAGTTCTCCGAACTCATCATAGCTGTAGGGATTCTGGTTGCCGATATTGAAGATTTCTCCACTTTCCAGTTCTTTTTGGGAGCAAAGATACAAGGCGCTGATAAGATCCTTGACATAACACAAACTCATATATCTTTGCTTTGAACCGATCGCTGGAAGAGCTCCACGCTTTATCCATTTGAAATATTGAAGGAAATCTTTATCCCTTGGGCCAAAAATAGCAGGAGCTCTTAAAATGACTATCGGATAGACCTCCTTGAATTTTAAAGCTTCGGTTTCACCCCTTAGCTTGCTTTTGCCGTAGGGTGTGATGGGCTGAGGAACGTCGCTTTCCTGGACTGGTTTCCCGTCAAAGGAAGGCCCAACAGCTGCGATACTGCTGAGGCAGATAATTTTTTTGGGAAGTATCTTCTGATCATGGAGAGACTTGAAAAGGCTTGCCGTTCCTTGTTGGTTTACTGTATAATAATCAGCTACATCGGAAGAATTGGTTAAGCCGGCGACATGAAAGACATAGTCGATGTCAGAAGGAAGAGAAGGAATCGTGAGAAGATCTCCTTCTAAAAGATGAATTTTGAGTCCTTTTAACCATTTCAGATTATGAGGATCTCGGACAAGCGCAAATATTTCAGCGCTTTTATCCAAGAGAAGTTCTGCGAGATGGCTTCCGATAAAGCCGGTTCCTCCGGTGAGAAGAGCTTTCATTGATTAGATTGTATGAAAATTGCCCGCCATGGTCAAACCTGAACCATTTAGGGCCTATGAAGAATTAGCGGAGAAATTTCCTGTGTTATGAAGAGAAGTTAAAAAAGGAGGAGAGAGTGGATATTTTTGATAAATGCTATAACTTCACACGTGCTGACGAGGCCAAGGCAACGGGGATGTATCCCTATTTCACACCTATTCAAGAAGTGAAAGGTAATAAAGTTAAAGTTGACGGAAAAGAGATGATTATGGTCGGGTCTAATAATTACCTGGGGCTGATAAACCATCCCCGGGTTATGAAGGCAGCTCAGGAGGCTGTGGATAAATATGGCGTTGCTACCTGCGGTTCGAGATTTTTAAATGGCACCCTGGATATTCATATTGAACTCGAAAAAAAATTGGCAGAATTTATGAAAAAAGATGCGGCTCTTGCTTTCAGTACAGGTTTTCAGACCAATCAAGGAATAATATCTACACTAATCGGCAAGGGAGATTCAGTCATCATAGACAAGCTGGTTCATGCAAGTATAATTGATGCTTGTCGCCTCACCTTCGGGAACGTTTACCGTTTCAAACATAATGACATGGCTGATTTGGAGAAGGTCCTTTCTTCCCTGGATAAGGATGCAGGAAAGTTGGTTGTTGTGGACGGAGTCTTCAGCATGGAAGGAGATCTGATAAACTTGCCTGAAGTTGTAGCACTCTCTAAGAAATATAGCGCCAAGATCATGGTCGACGATGCTCATGGAATAGGTGTCATGGGAAAGAGCGGAAGAGGAACCTCTGAACATTTTGGAGTCGAGGACGACATCGATTTGGTAATGGGCACATTCAGTAAATCCATATCTTCATTAGGAGGGTTCGTAGCTGGGGACGCTAAAGTTATCTCTTATATCAAACATTTTGCTCGTGCCTTGATTTTTAGCGCCAGCATTACTCCTGCCTCTGTCGCAACAGCCATAGCAACGGTCGATATTATCCAGACTGAGCCTGACAGAAGAGAAAAATTATGGAAAATTACAAAAAAAATGAAATCTGGATTCCAGGCTTTAGGCTACAACACTGGGCCAACTGAAACTCCAATCATCCCAATCATAGTCGGGACTGATGAAACGGCTTTCATGTTGTGGAGACTACTCAGAGAGGATGGCATTTTTACAAATCCTGTTGTTTATCCTGCTGTTCCGAAGGGTCAATCCCTCATAAGAACAAGCTATTCTGCTACGCATACAGAGGAGGAACTGGATACTGTGCTTGTGAGCTTCGAGAAGGGTGGTAAGCAGTTGGGAATAATAAAATAAGAAGGTTGGAGAAATCTATTTTGTCGTCTTTTAGTATTTCTATCTCATTTTATAAGTTGTGGATGATAACAAAATGATAGCTAAGTATGGACGAATATTTTCGGCTTTAATTCTAATCTGCTTCGGCTTTTTGACGGTTGAAGGTTCTGTTTCTATCCTGCCCTTGGAACAGATTAAAGCAGGAATGAAAGGCAAGGGGAAGACTGTTTTTGAGCAGGATATAATTGAGGAATTTGACGTCGAGATTCTGGACGTTCTGTATAACTTTACTCCAAAAAGAAATATGATCTTGGCTAAGCTTAAGGGGGAAATTTTTGATAAGGCTGGAGTTATCCAGGGAATGAGTGGAAGCCCGGTCTATGTGGGAGGAAAGCTTATCGGAGCAGTTGCCTATAGTATCGGAGATTTTTCCAAAGAAGCAATTGCCGGTATCACTCCCATAGGAGAAATGCTCTCTATTGAAAGGAAGGAAACTGCGAAATCTTCTTTTTCTCCTCAAATCCCGTTTAAAAAGAGCATGAGTTTAGAAGAGCTTTTTGAAATAAACAAGGAATTTCTTCTTCCCAGGTCTTCTTTCGTTTCTGAAGGACAAACCTTAACACCTTTAAGCATACCACTTGTCTTTAGCGGCTTTTCCTCCAACGCGTTCGAGAGAGCCAAAGTATTTTTTTCTGGCCTGGGATTTAATCCCGTTAGAGGAGGCCTTTCAGGACAATCACTTCAAGGTATATCCTCTCCTGATCTTGCTCTTCGTGAGGGAGATCCTGTGGCTGTTCAACTTATCAGGGGCGATATGGACATGTCTGCACACGGGACAGTAACACATGTCGATGGTAATAAGATCTTTGCTTTTGGTCATCCTTTATATAATTTGGGCGCAGTTGATTACATCATGAGCAAAGCCAGAGTTATAACTGTTGTTCCAAGGTTCTCCACTTCTTTCAAGATGTCTTCCACTGGTGCCCTTGTGGGGAGCTTTGCTCAAGACCGGATTTCCGGGGTATTTGGTAGGATAGGGAAAATGCCCAAACTCGTTCCTGTCAATGTCCAAATGACGGATACAAAAGGCAATATAAAGAATTTCAAGATAGAAATAGTCAATGATAAAATTTTGACTCCGGCTCTTGTCAATCTTTCGCTGGCGAGCATCTTATCAGCGGAGGAGAGAGCTTTTGGTGAACTTTCCCTCGAGCTCAGGGGTGATGTCTACCTGGATAACGGGACGAGTATTCATCTTGAGGATCTTTTTTCCGGAAGTTTTAATACTTCAGGAACGAGACTCTCGAACCTTATTGCTGCAGTTGTTTATTTCTTGATTAATAATGCGTTCGAAGATTTAGGCATACATCGCATAGACTTGAGTGTTCGTACTTCTGAAGAGGCCAAATTCTCATACTTGGAAAAAGTATGGCTTGATAAATATGAGGCCTCGCCAGGCGAGAGGATAAGAATAAAGGTTTATCACCGCACTTTCAGGGGAATAACCGAGGTCCAAGAGGTGGGAATACTTGTTCCTCAACTCCCATCGAACTCAGAATTTCAGCTTTTCATTGGTGATGCGGCATCAATGGCTCAAGTAGAGATGAGCCAGTATAAAAGAGGAACCTTTATTCCCCGAAGTTTGAACCAGTTAATAAGGATTTTAAATAATCTAAGGAAAAATAACCGTATTTATTTTAAGATAATCGCTTCCAAGCCCGGTCTTTTTCTGAAGGGCGAAGAAATGCCGAATTTGCCTCCCACGATGAAATCCATGTTTTCTTCTCCTCGGGCTGCAGCTTCTGCTCCTATTGAACTTGACAAATCAACTCTGAGCGAATATCAATTGCCCCTTCCTTATGTTTTCAACGGAGCAGTCATGATTCCGATTAAAATAAAGAAATAGGAGAGAAAGGGAATGAAAAGACTATTGGTTCCAATGTTAGTTACTCTTGCCTTTTTGGTTCAGGCTCTTCAAGGAGTAGTTCCTCAAAAATGGGAAGTACGAAGTAAGGATGATTTTTTGAAAGGCAAGTTTGATGGGATCTCAGTATCTTATGAAGGCATGCTTTCCCTCTCTCCTAAAGAGGAAAAAATTGGTGGGCCTGAGGAGGAATTCTACTTATCACTCCTTATTACCCCCGATGGAGTCTTATATCTTGGAACAGGTCATGGAGGAAAGATATACAGAATCAAAAAAGGAGGGGAACCGGAATTATATTTCCAGGTGCCGGAGATGGGTGTCTACTGTCTTGCCCGGGACAGAAAAGGAGATCTTTATGCAGGAACATCGCCAAACGGGAAGATTTGGAAAATCACCGATAAGAGCAAGGGAGATGTTTTTTTCAATCCGCGCGAAAAATATATCTGGGATTTACTGTTTGTTGATAAAGATGTATTGCTCGCTGCGGTTGGTGAGAGTGGAGGCATTTATCAGATAAACAAGGAGGGAGAAGGAAGACTAATCCTGAAAGCAGAGGAAAATCATATTCTTTGTCTCAAAAAAGATACGAATGGAGACCTTTTCGCTGGGAGCGGTGGGAAGGGTCTTCTTTACAGGATTTCTAAAGCGAAGATGGCTTCCATTCTGTTTGAATCCCCGTATGAGGAGATTAAGAGTATTGCTCTTGATAAGGAGGGGAATATTTATGCTGCAGCTAGTGGGGCTGTTATCAAACCAAAACAAGAAGAAACTCCAGTTTCATTAATAAGAGAAACAGCTGTTACTGTATCGCCTTCTGGTCCGGGAACTAAAGAGGTTCTATCTTTAGTCCGAAAACAGCCAAGTGCCCTTTATAAAATAGATAAACAAGGAATAGCTAAGAGACTCTGGCATTCCAGCGAGGAATTGATTTACAGCCTGCTCTGGAATGAGAGAGAGGAAAAACTTATTTTTGGTACTGGAGGCAAAGGAAGAATCTATTCTGTTGATAAAGATGAAAAGACATCCCTTATCGTCCAGAAAAAATCTGAACTGGTCTATTCCCTCCTTCCGCATGATTCAAAAATTTATTTTCTTTCTAATAACCCGTCCGATTTGAGCATCTTTTATCCTAACCAGAGATTTAGTGGGGAGTATCTGAGTCGGGTTATGGATACTAGAACAATCTCTTCCTGGGGGAGAATAGAATGGGAAGCCACAATTCCTTCTGGATCCACTCTCCAGTTTCTAACGCGCAGCGGAAATTCAAGCAATCCAAACAAGACTTGGAGCAACTGGTCCCCGCCTTATCAGAAAAAGCAAGGAGAGCAGACTTTAAGCCCCAGGGCTCGCTACGTACAGTTTAAAGTCATGTTTAAAATTCAATCTGGAAAGAAATCTCCTCTTCTTCAAAAAGTTTCTCTTTTCTATCTTCAAACAAATATTGCCCCTGCTATCAAAAAGATAGAAGTGCTTCCTCCTAACGAGATCTATCTTAAGCCGCCTGAACAGGAAGAGATTATATGGGGGGCGGATGTGAGCATCTCTGAGCGGGCTGTTAACAAGGATAAAGAAAAGTCTCTATTCATCGCAAAAAAAACTGAAAGAAAGGGATACCAGACTATTATCTGGGAAGCGGCAGATGAGAATGGAGATGCTCTCCTTTTCTCCTGCTATATTAAAGGAGAAGGTGAGAGCCAGTGGAGAGTTTTAAATCAGAGATGGACAGATTCAATCTATGCCTTTGATACACTTTCTTTTCCTGATGGAACTTATTTTCTGAAGCTAGTGGTTTCTGACATTCCTTCTAATCCTGTGGGCACAGAGCTAAAATCAGATAAAACGAGCAATCCTTTTATAATCGATAATTCTCTTCCGACAATCAAAAATTTCAAAGCTGAAAAAGAAAAGAAAAAACTAAAATTGACTTTTTCTGCTGAGGACTCCCTGTCTTACATCAAAGAAGTCAGATACCTCATCAGGCCCGATGAGTGGCAAAGTATTTTTCCAGTGGATGGAATTTGTGACTCAAAGTGGGAGAATTTCAGCTTGACATTAACCTTACCCCTCAGATTTGACAATCTACTTACAGTCAAGGTCAAAGACCGCCACGGCAATATCGGTGTTTACAAGTACGCCTTTTAAGCCAGACCACGAAACCTGTCCAGCATTCAGCAATTTGTGGAGCCTTTATTTTACAGGACCTTGATTTGTCTTATGTAGGGGTTTGATTTTGCAGAACCTTGATTTATTTTATGTAGGGGTTTGATTCATCAAACCCACCTTTTTGAATATATAAATAATTAAAGGAGTCTGATGAATCAAACAACAACGGGCTTGATAAATCAAGCCCCTACAGGTTTCAGTTCCCCGCCTCTGGTATTGCTTTGAACTAAGTACTACCTGTTTTGCTCTTTGCTCTCTCTAAATACTTACCTTGTCTTGTATCGATACGAACGGTTTCCCCTTCTTTAATGAATTGAGGGACATTTATAGTAATGCCAGTTTCAAGCACAGCGGGCTTAGAACTGGCAGACTGAGTAGCTCCCTTAAGGAAGGGTTCAGTTTTGACCACCTTTATGTCTATGGTCAATGGAGGTTCTATTCCGACATGCTTTTCTTCATGTCTTTCTACAAGGAAGACAACATTGGGAACAAGGTAATTGATTCCATCGCCAATTATTTCTGAAGCAAGTTTTATTTGCTCGTAGTTTTCAAGATTCATAAAGACATATTCGTCTCCGCTTTTGTAGAGATATTCCATCTCGACCGTTTCAAGGAAGGCCCGTTCTACCTTGTCTTTTGAGCGGAACCTGTAATCCAGCAGAGTTTGATCCCTGAGGTTTCGAAGTTTTGTTTGCATTAAAGCCTGGCCTTTGCCAGGAGTGACGTGAGTGGCCTCGAGAACCTTGTAGATTTTCCCCTCAACTTTTATGGTCATTCCTTTTCTTATTTGAATTGCGTTTATCAATTTTTCTCCTTAATTCATTTTTACAGGGGGTTATGCTCCCTGTTCTAAAGTTACCTTAAAAAAAGAGACATGTTTATGCTTAACTCCAGCCAAGTTATTAATTCTCTTTTCTTACTCCATCATCGATATGAACGATATACACTTTTGCTCCTGTTTTTTCCAAAGCTTCGGCTATACTTGCTGCTTTATCGCAGGCATAAGCAAAAATGCAGCCGCCTCCCCCTGAACCGTTTGTCTTTGCTCCAAGAGCTCCAGCTTTAAGGGCCGTTTCTATCATCTGCTCGATTTTTGGTGTGGAGATACAGAGATAATCTCTAAGAACTTCATGCTGGGATGTAAGCAAATCCCCGAATCGGGCGTGATCAAAGACATCCGATCCGAAAAGCGTTTCTCCTTCAGCAGCCAAATTCCTCGTGAGAAGAGTTCCTTTTAATAGTCTTCTTGCATCAGGAGAAAGCTTTTCAATTTCATCTTCTACTTCCTGAATAGGAGAGCTTTTTAAACTGAAACCTTCTCTTTTTTTTCGAAGATTGGCTACTCCCTGAAGAACGTGGCTTTTGATGTAGCCAAGCATTCCGGTTGTGTCCTTTTTCTGGAGGGAATCGGCCAGCACAAATTCTTTCAGAGGATTTTTGAGCTTTCTGATTTTTAATTTTTCGTCAAAATTTATGGAAATAACACCTCCGAGAGATGAGGCATAATGATCCATTTTGCCTCCTGGTTCTTTGAACTCAGCCACTTCTGCCAGGAAGCCCAGCTCTGCAATTTCATCGGCCTTTTTGGCTCTCTCGTCCCTGGCTGTTTCCAGTAAGAATTTTATCCAGGCAACGACAAGAGCGGAGGAGCTTGCAGAGCCTGCATTTATCGGAACTGTGCCTTGAATAAGACAGTCCCATCCTGCTGGCAAGTTTATGCCTTTTCTTTTAAGTAAGTTTATCGAGCTTTTTAAGTAATCTCTTTCTTTGGTGTATTCGAGTTCTTTTTCAACAGAAAATTCTTCAGTGTCTTCGATATCAGGCAGGTTGATTTTAAATATCCTGTCTTTTCTTTTTTTGCCGCTTATGGAAATTCTCAAGTTTATTGCAGCCGCAATAATGGATAAACCGAAATAGTCTTGATGTTCCCCGAAGAGACAGATCCTCCCTGGTGCAGATACTCGAAGTTTCTCTTTTGTCATGACTTCTTTTTATACAAACTGAGATGAAATCTGTCAATGGGGTAAATGGAGTCAGACTTGCAAAACTTGGATACGCGCGCGTCAAAGGGTCAGGCCCTTTTTTCCATCTTTTTTTCAAGAGAGCTTTCGAAATGCCCAGCATTATCAATGATTTTGCATGCTATCTCGGAAAAAAACGCTTGCCATAAACAAGGAAGGAGTTGATTTAATAGGCATTTTTTTTTATAAAGGAGTCTTATCTTTAGGAGAAAGAAAATGACTGAGATCTGCTTTTTAGGGACAGGAGGAGCCGTTGCAACCAAAGAGAGGGATAACATGTCCTTTCTTGTTGACCATGATGAGACCCTGATCTTAGTCGACTGTCCGGGGACTGTTATCCAGAAGATAAAGAAGCTTAACTATGATCCCCGCAAGGTAACTTCGATATTGGTGACACATGTTCATCCTGACCATATTTATGGCTTACCTTCTTTTGTCCACAGCCTGATGCTGGATAGATGCCTTATCCGGCTTTTTGGTTCTAAAGAAGCTGTTCAATTCTGCCAGGATCTCCTTGATTTGTTTCATTTGCGGGATGAGAAAATAAAGGCAAAGATTGAGTTTGTTTCCCTTGATCCAGGAGAGAACTTCGAATTGAACGAATCGCTGCAATGTGTTTCTTACAAAGTGCCCCATAGTTCTTCATCCTTGGCCTATCGTTTTCGCTTCGAGGAGGAAAAGAAAGAATTGCTTTATTCAGGAGACACACCGCTAAATCCTTTGCTTTTTAAAGAAGCTTCAGGGGTAGATTATCTGATTCATGACTGCAGCGCTCCCTCTCGCTTTTTTAAGAAATATCCTTCCCTTCATACCGCGCATACTCATTCGCTTGAACTGGGAAAGCTTTCCCAACAGGCAAAGGTCAAATGTCTTATTCCCTGTCATTTTTTTGGAGAATTAGAGTTTCCGTTTTCTGAAATCGAAGATGAAATAAGAAAAAACTACAAGGGGAGGCTTGTCATTCCGGAGGATTTTAAAAAAATAACCTTATAAGCTAATCTTTGAGGAAGGACTAATATAAACGTAATATATATTTTTTCAATGTCATTGCGAGCCCTGAAAGGGCGCGGCAATCTGTCGTTGCTAGCGAAGGGCGGCAATCTCATAGAAAAGTTGAGATTGCTTCGCTCCCTTCGGTCACTCGCCATGACAATTTATTATATGAGATCGCTAACCAGTTCCGAGCAAAGCGAAGGAATCTTCTTCGCTCCTCGCGATGACACTTGAATAATTGTGTTTGCTTTAGTTATTATTTTGGCAATGACATGTTAATGGCATGAATGAAAGAATTTGTTATTATTTTAATATTATTTTTTTCTTTAGTTCTTGTCTCGCAAACAGACTCAAGGAGAGAAATGGCTGACCTCGTTCTTCTCAACGGCACTGTCTGGACGGTCAATCCTGATCAACCCTGGGCGGAAGCAGTTGCCTTAAAAGGAGATAAAATTCTTGAAGCAAGCTCTTCCGAAGAAATAAAAAAGATGATCGGGAACAACACTCAAGTCATCGATTTAAAAGGAGACTTGGTCCTCCCTGGCTTCATAGATAGCCATACTCATTTCCTTCATGGGGGTTTTTCTCTGTTGAGCATTCGTTTAAGAGATGCGGAGAGTCGGGAAGAATTTATTACAAGAATTGATGATAAGGCTAAAGAAATCGGAAAGGGAGTATGGATTCTTGATGGTGACTGGGATCATCAGTCTTTTGATCCGCCTGAGCTGCCGAGGAAAGAATGGATTGATCCTGTCACTCGCCACAATCCTGTTTGTGTGAACCGCCATGATGGACATATGGTTCTAATAAACAGTTTGGCTTTGAAACTAGCTGGAATAACGAAAAATACTCCTACTCCTGTTGGAGGAGAAATCCTCAAAGACCCTGAGACGGGAGAGCCAACAGGAATTTTGAAAGATGCAGCCATGAATCTTGTAATGAGACATATACCAGAACCTTCTTTCAAGGAAAAGTTGAAGGCTGCTGAGGTCGCTCTAAAGCATGCGGCTGAAGCAGGAGTAACCTCTATCCATGATATGGCTTATGCCGAAGAATTTGAAGTATACCAAGAGCTTTTAAGGCAAAATAAGCTGACAGCTCGCCTTTATGTGTATATTCTCATAACTGAGGTTGAAATTTACGCGCGACTTAAATTAAAGACTCCTTTTGGTAACAATTTATTAAAGATTGGGGGATTAAAGGGATTTGTCGATGGATCATTAGGTTCGTCGACTGCCTTGTTTTTTGATCCTTATACAGACAATCCTCAAAAAAAAGGCCTGCTCTATTCTCAAATGTTTCCTGAAGGAATAATGGAGAAGAGGATTATCCAGGCTGATAAAGCTGGTCTTCAAGTGGCTGTCCATGCTATCGGAGACAAGGCAAATAACATTCTCCTTGACATTTTTGAAAGGATAATCACTCAGAACGGAGAGAGAGACAGGCGTTGGCGAATCGAGCATGCTCAACATCTTCTTCCCCAGGATATTGAGCGGATAGCAAACCTTGGCATCATTGCTTCTATTCAACCCTATCATGCCATTGATGATGGTCGATGGGCAGAGAGAAAGATTGGCAGAAAGAGATGTCAGTATACGTATGCCTTCAAGTCTCTTGTGGAAAAAGGTGCTGTTCTGGCCTGTGGTTCAGATTGGACAGTCGCTCCGTTAGATCCTATCAGTGGGATTTATGCGGCTGTGACAAGACAGACATTGGATGGGAAGCATCCCGAAGGCTGGTTTCCAGAACAAAAAATTTCCTTGGAGGAAGCTATTAGAGGTTATACTCTAAACGGCGCTTATGCAGAGTTTTCTGAGAATTTAAAGGGTTCTGTGGAAAAAGGAAAGCTGGCTGACCTGGTTGTCCTGAGCAGGAATATTTTTAAGATTCAACCTGACGAGATTCAAAAAACTGAAGTCAAAATGACTATCTTTAACGGAAAAGTCATTTACAAAAAATAGTTGGTTTAAATGATTTATATTTACTTCGCTGTTTTGATCGTTTCTTTTGCAATCCTGTTCAAGTCTGCAAGCTTCTTTGTCGAAGGAGCCTCGACTATTGCCAGGGTGCTGAACATTTCCAAAATGGTGGTGGGAATAGTGTTTGTTGGCATGGCAACCACTGCTCCAGAATTTGGCGCTTCAATCATTGCCTCCATTATGGGTCATCCTGAGATTGCCTTGGGCAATGCTATCGGTTCTGTCATTTGCGATGATGGAGTCGCCCTTGCTCTTGCTGCAATTGTTGCTCCCACCGCAATCTTAATCAACTGTAGAGTTTTAAAAACAGCCGGCCTTTTTCTTATCTCTATCGATATCCTGGCCTATATCTTAGCAAGAAATGGAACAATTGGTCGGATGGAGGGAGCTCTTTTCCTCATTATCTTATGCTTTTATTTTATCTTCGTTCTCCGAAAACAGAGATACAATGTCGGAAAAGATGATAAGGAAAGAGATGGCTTAAGCGAGAAAGAAGAGAATCCTCCTGTATCAAAGCTGGCCTTGTTGAAGAAGCCTATTTTTCTATTTGCCGTCGGTATTACCGGGGTCATCCTTACCTGCTGGGCGATCATCTGGGCATCCATTCACATCGCTGAATATTTTTCTATTCCAAAAGTAATAATTGGATTGACTATCATAGCTATCGGCACTTCACTTCCCGAAATAAGCATCTGTGTGACTGCAGCGCTCAAAGGAGAAGGGGAGATTGCTGTGGGAAACATAATCGGGGCAGATATTCTCAATATTCTGTGGATTATAGGCGTTTCCTCCATTGTCAATCCTATAAAGGTTGAATTGAATATTATAAACTTTGCCTTTCCTTTTATGATATTGATAGTGATAACGATGCTTGTAGCCATGAGAATCGGCTGTCGAATAGGAAAGATGAAGGGTTTTATTCTTTTTGGGCTCTATATCCTCTATTTATTTTTAACTCTTAAATTTTTCGCTTAGAAAAAAGGGGACAAAAAAAGGGGACAGGTGTACTAGCTCAATAATTCGGTAACACTTTCTGTAATGATATTGAAGATAAAAGCGTCATTGCGAGCGACCGAAGGGAGCGTGGCAATCTCGTCTTTATCGGATGAGATTGCCGCGTCGCTACGCTCGCAATGGGCATAATACTCAAAAAGTGGAGCTGAGTAAATAACGATACTATTATAAATAAAATAGTTAAAGTGTAAAATTTGATAAAAAGTTAAAGTGGTTTAACAATGGCAAAAAAAACACTGTCCCTATTGTTCA
>DRHQ01000054.1 GCA_011049545.1 Candidatus Aminicenantota bacterium
TATGGGAATGGGCAAGGTAGAAAAATATATCCTCATTTCCAGGCCAGCTGAAGAATACATATCGTTCAAGCTAATTTTTTGATCAGAAGAATAGGCATTGCCTACATCATAGAATAAAACGGCGTACAAAGGCCCTCCGACAGGCATAACGTATTCAGCATTGAATACAATAGATTTTTCCCCGCCGATATTTGTCCCTTGTTCACTTCGAGGCCCGATGCTGTAAATATCATATCCTCGGATGGATCTTTCTCCCCCAAGATAAAATCTTTCCCAGAAGGGCACTTGAGAACCTCCTATGGCCTCGATAAACTGGTACTCGATATGAAATCCAATAAAGTGGTCGCCAACCAATGGATGGAAAAAGCTCCATTCGAACTTAGGCCTGATCAAGCTTATATCTCCTCCTAAAAACGACCCCGCGAATTTGCATGACGCTGAATATAAAGTTCCCCTGGTTGGGAAGATAGGGCTGTCAAGAGTAAAACGGGAAAACGCTAGAATTATGCTGCTTACATCATGTTCACCCAGCCCAAACATATCGGAATATATTGAGTCCACTTGTACATTGCTATCTTCTTCAGGGAGCTCGACATTTACGTTTTCAAAGCTATAGGTAAGGCTTGCTCTCCAATATCTTTTAAACCTGGCACTGATTGTTAAATCCGCCCCTTTTCCTCTGCGGTCGTAAAGATCGGGGAATATAATGTCGTGATAATAAGCGTTAAATCCAACGCTAACCGGATAATCAAGAAAATAAGGTTCAGAAAAGCCAAGCTTATAATTTTTAATCCTCTCTCCATGATCTAAGATGAGTTCTAAGATTTTGCCTGTTCCCAAGAAATTTAGGTGAGAATAGTTAAAAGCTCCGAAAGTTCCTCCGTAGCCATTATATCCACCAGAAAACATATAGTAGCTTTTTTGAAGCTCCTTAAGATGGAGAGTGACATCGATTTGAGCAGGTTTATCAGGATTTCGGGTTATCTGCGGCTCCCTTTCCAACCCAACAATTCCATGCTGCCCTATCTTAAGAATACTATCTTCAAACAATCCAAAATCAAACCTATCCCCTTCCCTGATTAGCATTTCTCGCCTTATAACCTTGTCGTTGGTAAACGTATTGCCCTTGAACTCGAGCCTGCTCAGATAGGTCAGCTCGCCCTCGTCTATATTAAAGGTAACATTGACAGTTTTCCTCACAACATCGAGAGTCTCTACTGCTATTATCCGGGCATAAAGATAGCCTTTGTTTCGATAATTTTTCCCTATATCTTCCACGCATTCTTCTCTAATTTTTGCGCTGTAAACCTCGCCTTTCTTGAATGTTACAAACTTCCTCAAAACCTCTGTCGAAAAAACTTTGTTCCCTTCAATCTTAACCTCGCCTACATGATAACGGAGGCCAGCATCAACAGGAATAATGATCTTCTTCATCTTCTGCTTCTCCAAGAAAATAGAACTCCTTGTGACCTCCTCTATCCTTGGCTCACCGACTGTTGCCTTCATGTAACCATACTCCTGAAGCTTATCCTTTATGCCGGCTAAATCCTCATCAAGTTTATCTGGCTTAAATATATCCTTCCGTTTTATCCAAGATATAATTCCATGTTTTTTGTTCTCTGTCATAGCCTTTCGAAGAACGCTCGAAGGCAGCTTAGTCTCTCCTTCAAAGACGATCTCACCAACTTTAATTTTCTTTCCCTCTTTGATTTCAAAGACTATATCTACCCTACTATTTTCTTTTTCACTCACAACAACTTTAACTTCTCCAGAATAAAGTCCTTTCTCAACAAGCAGCTCCTCTACTGACTTCTTGATTAACTGGACCTTATAGGGACTGTAAAAGGAATAAGGGATGATAATTTCTTCCTTCTCCTTTAATTTTTTGACAATTTCATCCTCTTTCAGCTTTGTTCCCGTCTTATAAATGATGTTCCTGATGACAGGATTCTCCTCAACTGTGATTTTTACAATCTTTCCCTTTGCACCTTGCTCTTCTTCTATTTTGATGTTTGAAAAAAACCCTGTGGACCATAAAACCCTAAAATCTTTCCTCAGTACATCTCTGTTAAAGGGGCCCCCTTCCTTCATAAAAAGATAATAACGTATTGTTTCTTGAGGTACTCTCGTATTCCCTTCTATCTCAATCTTCTCAATTATTTTCTGCGAGGAGAGAATAAGAGGAAAAAATAGAAATATCGCAGATAATATGGCTTTCTTAAACATTTTCAAGAAGAGATAATATCATCTAACGCCTGATTATATTGGAATCAAACAGGTCTAGGGCCTCGTATCCAAGATTCTAAAGGACTTCTGCACCAGGTTAGGCGCTACTTCCTCCGATGGCTAACTTCTATTTGGCTATTTTTGAGCGACAGATTTCTCGTCTGTGACCAATCTTGAATATCTGAGCTGCTAGCTCTTTGTCTTGAATAGAATAAACTATTCTATAATTACCTTGCCGAATACGATAACGTTCTTGAGCTGAAAGCTTTTGAGACCCACGAGGTCCTGGATTCTCAGCAAGTGATTGAATGCGTTTAACAATATGCTTTAAATCTTTCTTGGGAATATTTTCTAGTTCATTTGCTGCTGACTTTTTTATGAAGATTTTATATTTTGCCATTTTTCTTGAGCTTCTTTAAAACTTCTTCAAAGGTTAAAAGCTGTTCATTCCTCCTCTGTTCGAATACTGACAAATCGATAGAATCCTCTATCAGCGCATATTTAATTGCCTCGTTTACTATTTCAGAAATTGGACGTTCTATCTCTGCAGCTTTTATACGCAACGCATGATGCAGCTCAGAATCTATATATATTGTGGCTCTTTTTGTGCTATTTTTCATATTATATCCTCATTATAAATACCGTAACATTAAAACGTCTTAACGTCAAGACGTCTAGACTTAATACCGCCAGCTTTTTAGGTCTGCCCCAGCTGGCGCAGTCTTAAGAATTCGCTCTAAAATCTTTGGAATAAACATCTGATGGTACCTCAACCGTGAAATCGCATTCGGTCTCGTATGATCTCCATTCCAGCAATGCTCTGCTCTATCTCCATAATCCACGACTCCATCATAATAAGGATCTTTCGTGCTCTCGAGAAATCCTTCCATAAGATAGACAGCATTGTTTAGATAATAGTTATCCATATCACCGCAGTAGATATGGATCTTTCCTTTAAGTTTGGGACCGAGTGTCTTCCAATCTCTTTGCAGTATATATCTAAGATCATAATTTTCACGCCAGTATTCAGCCACAGAATGGTCTATGTCGCCAGTCAGCTTATTCCAGATAGGCTTTGGATAGCCACCCTTACCAACCGGCGAATAAACTGCTTGCCAGATGTCCCATTGGTCACCCGACCGGCTATTCGTTCCTAGAGCAAGTTCCCGGTGATTCATCTCTTCAAGTGAAGAACCGATCTCTCCCAGGTAATTGCGGCGCCCTGGATTTGTAGTTCGCTTCCAGCGGCTTTCCACATAATAGGCATTTTCCTGCTCATAGATATTAACAATGCCATAGGCACGAAAATCGATCGGGTCAGGACAGGCCGCATAGCAACCGTTATATTCGCCAGGATAAAACACCTGAGCGGCTAGTGCTTCCCATCCGCCTGTTGAACCACCGTAAAGAAAACGCGCCCAGCCTTCTCCAAGACAACGGAATTTCTTCTCGATATAAGGGATGAGCTCATAGCTGATCGCATCTCCGTAGGGGCCCAGATTTGCTGAATTTACAGCATAAGAATCATCATAATAGGGATTCGCATGCTGAATTATTATGATAATCATTCTTGGAAAATCTTGGCTTGTCCAATCTTTGTAGAATTTATGGGCATATTCTTGAACAGTCTTGTTGTATCCTTCCCGCATGAATCTTTGGCTAAACTCAGGCTCAAGATTTGGATCCGGTGGAGCCTCCCTAAATCCGCTAAATGTTGACGGGAAATGACCATGATTAATGACAAGAGGATAGCGCGCTTCAGGATGTTCATCAAAACCTTCAGGCAAGAGAACAAAGGCACCGAGGTGCATGGGAACGCCCCAGAATTCTGTCAAGAGTTTACTCTTAATTTTTATATGCTTGATATATTTCGTGTCCTTTGGCTCAGGGATTGGTGCGATTTTTTCATCAAGAGCAATATTTATCATTTCATCTTTTTGGGGATCAATCCGCAACTTCTGAGGAGTGCTGTAAAGATTACCAGGCGCCCGGTTCCAATGCTGTCCCTCTCCCCTATCCATCGGTAGTTTCACTATATGACCATCAGCTCGATGGAAAGTCTCATAACGATGGAAAAGAGCTTGGACCCAGTATTCTCCGACCGGAATCTCTGATATGCTTGGCAATGGATAGCCAAAAAAACTCCTGTCCAATACCGCTATTTCCCCTGGTTTTAGCCTATCTACATCCATACCGAAAATTAATTGCGTATTGGGACTATCGCTAATCTGAAACCGTGGCTCCCTGCTTGGATCGGTGGAGACCATCAACAACACCCGTCCATCAAGAGGGACTCTACTCTGCTCTTTTGTAAACGAAATTCCAAAACGGAGCTTGGCAGCTTGATTATCTCCGTTTGTGCGGCCTGATAGCAGAAAAACTAAGACAATGACTAAAGACGGGAGAAGCAAAGCTAATTTTCTTAAATTTCTTTTTTTCATTGAATTTTCCTCCTGTAAAAATAATAAAAAATTAAATCTTTCTTTCACATCTTTTATAGGACAAAAAAAGGCATAATGCGACATTTTTTTAAAAAAATATTGACTCTTTCCTCATTTAAAGATAGGATTCTAATAAAATTATGCCTAAAATGCTTTTTGTAACGCTGGACTAAAAAAAATGGCTGAAGAAAGAATAAAAGATAAAAAGGATGACGAAAGAAGAAGAGATAAACGGTATAAATGTTTACTTCCTGCACATGTAGTGCAAGCAGAAGGGAAACAGAAATTAGTCCAGAGAACCACAGTTCATGATTTTTCCCAAGGAGGCTGCAAGTTAATTGTCAATATTGTTACCCTTGATCCCGGTTCCGACATAGAGTTGGAGCTCTATGTTCCGGAAAAAGGACTAAAAACCCCGATGAGAGCAGAAATTGCCTGGAAGAAAATGGCAGGTGATAAATTGGAAATAGGATTAAAGATAAAGAATATGAAAAAAGGGGCAAAACAAGAGATTCTCAAGTGGATCTCACCCGTAGGACTGGAAGCAAAGAAGAAACAGAAGAAATTAACAGAAAAAAAGTAGAAAAAAGCAGGGATTCTTTTTATCAATCCGGGATTATCTAATCAGTATCTTAATCTCCGTTCTGATTTCGAGGTTCAGAATTCAGACATGAATACACGGGAGGGATTTTAATGATTACCTTTAAAAAGATTATCGGCATTTCTTCGGTCATGGTCTTTCTATTGACTGTGTTTTTGTACCCAACTCCCGAAAAAGAGAATAATGCCACTGCACTACTTTTAATCGATATTCAGGACTTCTATTTTTCAGGGGGAAAATCTCCTCTTGAAAATCCGGAGAAGGCTAGCCTGAATGCTCAAAAAATTCTAGGTAAATTCCGAGATAAAGGCACGTTGGTCGTACACATCCGGCATAATACCAAGTTAGGGGCGCAAATCCACAAACACGTAATGCCCATCGAGAAGGAAAAGGTCATATCCAAGGACCATGTCAACGGCTTTAAGGATACCGATCTTTTGGAATATTTGAGAGCCCATAAGGTCAAACAGCTCATCATCTGCGGAATGATGACTCATATGTGTGTGGAAGCGGCCACCCGTGCAGGCCACGATTTTGGATTTGATTGCATTTTGATCGGAGATGCCTGCGCAACAAGAAATTTAAAGTACGACAACAAGATTATAAAGGCTGCGGATGTCCACCTCTCCACCCTTTGTTCGCTAAATGGCTACTATGCAAAAGTCATGAATACAGAAGATTATTTAGATTCTTTAGCACAGTAGATTGGCTGGGACCACTCCTGCTACTTTTCCATTAACTTTTTGGCCATCGCCATGGTGTCTTGCAAGTGTTCTACAGGGACTATCTGAGTATCCTGACGCATGGGAATTGAGAAAATGTAGCGGGATACCTCATTAAGGCTGTCGGCTTCGAGTAAGAGAAAAGCAACATGACTGGGTGGACACCAGACAAAGTAGTGTTGCTTGACGTTCAGTTCCTTTCCCCTAGCTTCAAGATTCTTGAAAGCCTCAAGGACCTCGGGCATCTTTTCGCGGTCGTAGCCCGGGCAATTGTCTTCGGTATGGGTCATTATCACGTGAAAAAGCATATAAATCCTCCTTATAGATAACTACTCAGCACAGGTCTGAGTTTGATCAGGATTATTCACCCACTGGGTGTTTTTTAAAGAACTCGCCTAATTCTTTAAAAGACACCACCGGGTGACTCTAAATATAGCAATTATCCAGGATAGCTCCACCAAGTAATTCGTATAGGTCTGACGACTTGTCTATATCAAGAACTAGAAATCCGCCCCGTTTATCTCCAAACATTCCACCTTCAACCAGCTTGCCCGAGTTCTGGACTTGTTGTATCTGAGGGCCGACAGCATCTCTGACACGTTTTACCTCAGCATCTCCTGTTAAAGTTTCAAACATCTCAAATTTGATTAAAAATCTCGTGGTTTTACCTCCATTTTAAGTATAAGTATTACTACTACAGGAAATATCTAATGTCAAGTAATTATATATAATTAATATATATTATATATTTTATCAAGTATAAATAATCATCAATTTTGTGTAATGAAAATATGAATATTTAGGTTGATAATTTTTAGGCATAGGCTGACAATTAATGTAAGAGAATAGATTTTGATGCTAAAAGTCAAAGAAGTTAAGGCAAAAAGCATTCTTAACAAATCAAAAATCCATGATTATTGCCTCAACCCCTATACCGGATGCGAGCACAATTGCACATACTGCTATGCTCGCCTATTCATGAGACGGTATTCTGGACATAAAGAGCAATGGGGCGAATTTGTTGATGTTAAAATCAATGCTCCCGAACTCCTGAAAAAACAGCTTGAGAGGGCAAAAAAGGGCATTGTTTGGATTTCATCTGTTTGTGATCCCTATCAGCCCCTGGAGGCAAAATACAAACTAACAAGGCAGTGCTTGAAAGAACTGCTAAAGAAACAGTTCCCTGTTAATATTCAGACAAAATCAAAGCTTGTTTTGCGTGATCTGGATCTATTTCTCCAGTTTGAAGAAATTGAGGTGGGATTTACCATAGCTACCGATAATGAAAGGATAGCGAAATTATTCGAATCAGGAGCATCGTCGGTAAAGGAGAGACTAAACGCTCTTGAGAAAATTCACTCAAAGGGAATAAGAACATTTGCCTTTGTCGGTCCCCTGCTTCCAGGAAATCCCGAAAAACTTGTAGGACTTCTAGAGGGAAAGACGGACAAGATCTACATAGATAAAATGAATTATTTATACACAATAAGAGGATTTTATCAACAGCACGGCCTGGAAGAGGCAACAACCGATAAATTCTTCCTCGAGTATAAGGAGAGGCTTATGAATGAATTAAAGAAAAGAAAAGTGAAATTCGAAATCCTGTTCTAGTTTCCCCATAAATAATCCAGGCCACCTCTACATTACTCGCTAATTTCCGCGGGGAATTTATAATATTAATCCCAAATCACTCAAACTCTTTCATTGCTTCAATCAAAGCGTTATGTATAGTAAATCATTCAAACTCCCTCATTGCTTCAATCAAAGCCCTCTCGATCGGTTTTTCACCCATCCAATGGCCTGCGCCCTCAGCGATTATTAGCTTTGATTTGGGAAGTAATTTATGCAGGCGGTAGGCAGTGACGGGAGGACAGATAACATCATACCGTCCATTGATGATGATTGTCGGAATATGGGAAATCTTTTCGGCATTCTTGAATAGCTGCCCTTCTTCCAGAAAACATCCATTTGTCATGTAAAAGTTTTCAAAAAGGCTAAAAGCATAGGGATTAGAATTCTCTATCCAGTTCTTTATCACCGAATCAGGAACTTCTAAGCCACCTGATGCTGTCGCGGCATAAAACGTGTATGGTTTTTGTTTGGGAACCGCATAATCCACAAACCTTTCGCCCTGCCGGGTTGGTCCGATATTACGGTAAGTTAAATTTTTTAAGAGCTCTTCGTTGATTGACTGACTCGCTACCTTTGACGATGCAATCAACGGCCAGCAGAATAATAAGATGGCCGCTACAAATTTTAACCTCGTTCTACGATTTTTCACATAATCCTCCTTAAACGGAATTAAACGGATTTCTTGAGCACATGAATTATAGATGGAATGATTTAATATTTTTTTTTAAGGCTCATTAAGTTATGTGAAGAAACAGAATAGCGAAAATCATAGAAAAAATAAAGGTCAATGCGCCTCTTATATTCTAATTTTATTTATGTAGGGGCTTGATTTATCAAGTCCACCTGTTGAATATAAAAAAAGAATTGTATGAATTTGGTTTATCTTTGTAGGGGCTTGATTTATCAAGTCCACCTGTTTGTTGGTAAGATTTTAAAAATGTATGTTTGATGAATTAATCATCTACAAAAAGATGAATCAAACCCTTGAAATTTATCTTTGCGGTCGAGAAGCTTGAGAAATTTTTTCTTATTTCTAATCCCCTGCAGAATATCTGGAAACAGGGACTTGATATCTTTCGCACTGTAGTCGCATTCTTTTATCTCTATTTTGTCTCCTTTCACGTAACATAAGATCGTCTTTATATCTTTAGCATATTTTATAATTCTGGTTCTTTTAGCCTCGAAATAAGTCACCTGGATAATCATCTTCTCCTTGTCTCCTACGCTTTGAATCAAAAAAACAACATGTTCTTCGCTGTTATTTTCATCACTGTCCAGGTCTATATGAAACTCTCTTTTTATGAAGTCTTCATTTTCGTAAGGTCCAAGTTCTACGACCTCCTTGTACATTTCTTTTAAAATTTCTTCAGGATTTTTTTTGCATTGGGGTGTGTTTGTTAGAACGTTATAGACTGAAGATCTGGCATTGGATATGAACACATTAGAAACAGCTATGCCAATTATGATTCCCCTGGGGAAATTTCTAAGGAATTCTCTCCTCTCCATTCTAAGTCCGTGTCTCGCCTTTTTATAATTATATCTCAAATAAAATTTAAAAGCATTTCCTAATCGATTTAAATGCCTTATTCTGTCAAACAAGAAATGGGATCAGAATTATAGAGATGATATATTCCCGGTTTCAAAGAGCAGTGATGAAGCCCTCCTTCAGTAGCTGGTTAGAATCCTTGACTTCCAGTTCTGTTGACTCAATAAAATCCAGAGCCTTGCACAAGGTCTTCAGCATAACTTTCTTGTCACGAGGAAGATCACCAGCCACTCCCCTGTAGAAAAAGCCATTTCCTGCCCAGAGGTAGTTTGTCATGTGATCGCTGGCCAGGAAACATCTCTCAAGATCCAGGTTTTTAACAAAGAGCTGCACTTCTTTCAGTCTCTCCAGGGGCGGAGTAATGACAAATTCCCCCTTCTCAAGTTTCTTTTTAATCGGGGTTCCTTCTTTGATCGTCAGGGACCTTAATCTTATGAAATCCGGTTTTATCTCATTGAGAACCTTGGCGCTGTTTAGCGCATGTTCCTTCCACCGCATCTTCCCGCCAGCACCGCTAAGGACATAGAAATTCACCTCAAAACCAGCCTCCTTGGCTTTACGTCCGGCTTCGATCACCTCCTCAGGTGTTACTCCTTTGCCAAGCCACTCGAGTACGATCGGGTCCCCTGATTCAAGGCCGATGTGGAGCCGATCAAGACCTGCCTTGCGTACCGCAGTCAAAAACTCCATTTCCCTGCTCAAAATGGTCTTTGCCCTTGCATAAGCTGTTACACGTCTGATATCAGGGAATATTTTTCTTATGAAGGCTACTATTTCTGGCAGCTCCTTGTGGACAAGATTGTCGCTGTCTCCAAGGAAGATGGATTGAGCTGCTCTGTATATCTGCCTTGCTTTCTTCACATCCTTTTTTACTTCTTCGAGCGGCTTTGTTTGGAATTTTGTGTCCCTGTACATGAAGCAGAACTCGCATCTATTCCAGGGACAGCCTCTTGTGATGCGGATAAGGGCGCTATTAGCCTCGTTGGGAGGCCTGTATGGAGGAAAATCATACTCGCTTAAATATTCATGCATTATTTTTTCTTATATACGTCTTTTCTATGTCTTACCGTTTCAATCCAGATGTTTTTCTCTCTATAAATAAAGTAGATAATTCTATATTTTCCTAACCTGAATGAAAACTCCCCTTCTAACTCACCTAAGAGTTTCTTTCCTGTGTAAGGATTTAAATGTATTTTCCTCAGACTATTTTCTACCTTTGTTTGAATATTCTTGGGTAGTTTTTGGAAATTCTTTTGAAAGGTCTTTGTAAGAAATAGCACCATTATTTAGATTTATCCGGTAATTTTTTCCCGAAAAAATCTTCATAGGAAATGAATTCACCTTTTAGTATATCTTCCTTAGCCTTTTTAATATCTTCAAGAAGGTCTTTATCTGCCATAACCTCCAAGGTCTCAACTTCTTCAGGGCTCAAAAGAACTGCACTTGGTTTAGAACGCTGGATAATTATATAACGTGAGCCTTGATATACTTTCTTTATTATAGAAGATATAGAATTTCTTAATTCTGAAATCCCTATGATTTTATCCATTCCTTGAACTCCAAACAATTGTACAATGCATTGTACAATATGTCAATTATTTAATTCAATGGGGAAAAAATTGGCTTCCCTGTTTGATTTTTACAATTTGTAAGAGAAAATGGCTTTCCCGGTTGTTACTTTATACTCTTAATTCTTCCCGTTACCGCGTAACACATACACTTTTTGTATAGGAGTAGTGAGGACCCGATTCCCGAATTCAAGACGAAGCCCGCAAGCTGCAAGAGTATCTACTTTGATGATGCTACCACCCCATGTACATCCAGAAATGGACTCCTTCGTAGGCGATAATCCCTTTCTATCGAACCAACCCCCGCAAACCAGGTAGTAGTCAGACTCAAGAACACTAATAGAGTACAGGGAATTCCGAGTTTTGATGAACACCATATCTCCGAACTGCAGATCTGCTTTACGCACCTGACTTAAATTGGAGGTACTCTCTACTATCTTTTCAAGCTTATGACCATTGCCAATCATTGCATCTATTATATCAAAATTATATCAAAATACAGCAAATGTTTTTACCTCATAATTAAGAATAAAAATAGCAGGTAATGAGCGAAGAGTCAAACTTTGGCAATTGGGGGGGGAGTATTTCTGTGATTTACGGGTGAATTTATAATGATTTAATAAGCTTCTTTTCTGTGCTTGATGCGGTATATATATACGATTTTTTCTTTATCATTGATGCGATAAATGATTCGGTAATTACCAGAGCGCAAGCGGTAACCTTCTTCTGCTGTTAATTTAAGACAACCATGAGGACGAGGATTTTTACTTAAGGGTAATATTTTATCTTTTATTTGTTGTAATATTTTTCCTCGAAACTCATCCAGGTCTTTTTGCGCCTGGGAAAGGAGCAAGATTTTATACACGACGTTTTTCTAAATATTCCTTTAAGGGAATCGCATCTTTTTCCTGTCCGTGCAATGTTTTTAAATCTATCAGATCTTCTTTAAGCTCTTCACGTTCCAAACGTTCTTCCAAAGCTTTCTCGACAAAAAAACCGTATTTAATGCCCCTCTCTCGGCAAAACTTCTTAACCCGGTTTAAAATACTATAGTTTACTTTTACAGCCAATGTTGTTTTTTGCATTTTTTTCTAAAAAAACATTAACATATTTATATAACTTTATCAAGAAAAACCTAACTTAAATTAAATAAAGTTATAATAAGAAGGAGCCCTATCTCCAACTTCCGATGCCTACCCCCATGGGCAGTAGAGGATAATCTTTCTTTTATTAAAGTTGTTTTTTGGAACCTAAAATCTCTCGGGCCATGAACATGCCAAAATGATAAGCTGCCATTAATTTTTTCGGATCTTTGCTAAAAGTAGATGGGAATTGCTTCCAGAACAATTTTTCAGAGTTATCGTTTTTTTTCACAGGCACTTGGGGACCATCAGGGTATAAATCTGATTCTAAAAAATCTTTCCATTTCTCTGGATCAGGAGCGATTACTTTGCAGGTAGATGTAAAATACTTTTTGATGTCAATATCTGTTTCTTTTAGGATTTGTTTATAGATCTTTTCCAATTCTTCTTTTTTATCTGGAAACTTCTTTTCAATCTCATCTCGAAACCAAACAAAAGCATTTGTTCTATCAAAAACTTCCTTATCGTTTAGATAAATTTCTTTGCATAATATATCTAAAGTACGTGATGCTATATCAAACAGTCCTTTATAATATTGATGAGATTCACGATTAGAAATTGGAGAACACAGAACTGCATAAATAGATTCTAGATTATATTTTTTTCTGAAATCTGGCTGCCTGGTTATGTCAAACATATCTTTAAAAGGAGTCATATTTATTACTCCTCCATCGAAATATTGATACCCTTTCTTCTTGTTTATTCGCACCGGAGGAAAAGCAAGAGGAATTGATGTGCTTGCAACGATTGCATCCACAACCCGGTCACGATATTTAGAACTTGTTGGATCAACGGATTTATATTCTCCCGTTTGATATTCAACTATGCCAAGCCTTAAGTAAGTTTCATCCCTTTCAAGAATTTGAACTAAATCTTTGCACACTTCATTTAATATTTTTCTTAATTTTTCATTCTTGAATAGGGAATCTGTATTTTTTAGCTTAATCAGAAGAGCAATTCCAGGTAAGATTCCATAAAGAATCAGGGCGAAGATAGGAAATTTCATCTTGAATGCTGGAACTCGTTTCTTTATTTGATTCATCCAGATATCTTTTCCCAGCTGGAATTTATCTTGAGCAATGATGGAACCGGTCAAAGCTCCAGCAGAAACCCCGCATACAATTTTGAATTTTTCTCCTTTTTCTAAAACGTGATTGTAAATATGATCAACTGCGCCATACTGGAAAGTTCCTTTCACCCCACCACCTGACAGAATTAAGGCTTTCACATTTTTTCTGTTATTGGACATAGCCATTCCTCCTGTCTCCTTTTTCCGATGGAACTCATAGAAATAATCACTTTGAAGCCCGGAGATTTCTCCCGCTGGATTGTATTTTCATTTTGATCCCTTTCAAGGGATTTATTTTTTTTCTCACCCTGGCCAGCCTGTACAGGGTTTCGAACATATTCCGGGGGACATAGCGCTGTCCCGAATCAGGCTTGCGTACTAGAGTAAGGGAACCCGTTGAACACGTTGTCACACACAATCCACAGCCAATGCAATGATCCAAATCCAAAACGACCTTGTCGTCTTTAAGCGTCAGAGCCTCCATCTGGCACCGTTCAACGCAAATTCCGCAACCCTCACAGGACTCTGGTTCGGCATGAGCCAGGAAAGGAGAGGATATGATAGAGGACGGCTTCGGATGCCTCTTAACAGCCTTCAGCACCTGGCAGCAACAGCCACAGCAGCAGCAAATATTCATTATTTTTTGAGCGTTACTGGATTGCAGGACAAGCCCGGCTCTGTCCGCTTTTTTTAAAATCTCCAGTGTTTCCTTTAAATCAATAGTCCGGCCAAGTCCATTCCGCTTGTAATAATCCACTCCCCTACCCAGAATCAGACAGCTTTCTTCAGGCTTCTTGCAGCCTTTATCCATCATTTTATGTTCCCTGCGGCATATACAGGGCGCAACCAGGAATTTCTCATGAGCCCGGACCATTTCCTCAGCCTTCTCATACGTAAGAGCTTCAAGCCTTGCGGAGATGCTCTGGCCGACAGGAACCGTACGAAGCTGCGGGGCCTTCTTCCAATTATCCAGGTTAAAAAGAGTAGGAATATACTCATTCATATCCTTGATAAGCCCCGGGTTTAAATCGTTAACATGAAACTCCCATATTCCGATAACATACTGGGCAGCCATGTACTTCATCGGTTTTTTATCATGCTCGAGACGGTATATAAGCCCCTTTTTGGCCATCTTTTCAAGGCGGCTAGCAGCTTCCTCTTGCGAAATCTTTGCTCTTCGGGCAATTACACAGACTTCCTCAGGCATAAGATTCAGATGCAGGGCAAAACTTGCCTCTTCTGGAGTAAAAAGCTTACGGAGGATGCGCAGCTCCACGCCGCTTCGAGTTGAGGGAAAACCTCCCGGAAGATCGTTCAGACGTTCGGCTAATTTCTTGTAGACATCTTTTTCCATGCTTTCCTCCAGTCAGGGTGCGGAATTATAACTCCGCGGAATTTTTCATTTTAGCAGACGAAAAAAACGAAAGCCAGAATAAAAATGTAGAATAGGGCTTGATAAACCAAAGTCTGCCTACATTTTGTATGCCACAAAAGTCATTGAAGGAGCCAGAATCAAACGGCGGTTCGACAAAAACCAAAGCATACTAAATCCCCAACCTGCAAAACGTCGCATTAGCCGAATAATATTACGTTGTTCAATCCTAAATGCCAGATGAGCGCCTAAAGCCATCCTAGAATCATATCCAGCTTTGGTTAGAATTAATTTCAGGGTACGTTGGTTGAATTGAATAAGGTGATCTTTTCGGAGAAACGGGTTCCTACTAAGAGAACCGTGGTTATCTTCCTTAGAGCAACCAACAATCCTTTGCCATAGCAAGGCATAATGGATCCTGTTTAACACACGTACCATCAGGAAGCCCCCTTTTTTCAGAAGCCTCTTTATCTGTAACAGTTCATCTAAAGGATCAGCAAGATGATCGAGCACATCAAATATGACTACTGCATCAAATATCTGGGGTGCAAGGTTCAATTCTTTTAAGCGGCCCAATTTTACATCTAAACCTAATTTCTTATTTGAGTACTCACATGCCCGGGCTGAAATCTCGACTCCTACAGTCTCATATCCCATTGCTTGCGCCTCTTCCAAGAAGAAACCGTAACCACTGCCGACATCCAGGATCTTTCCTCCCCCAGGCAGCAGTCGTTTAAGCAGAGTCAGATCGCGCGAGACGTTGGGCTTCTTTTTGGCTCGCCACATGTCGATAGTTTTTGCCGAAGAAACATCAGTATAGGCTTGAAAATAAGAATCCATAGCCTGCTCTGTCAAACGAGGGCAGACGAAGACGAGCCGGCACTTCTCACACTCCTTAAGCCCCAGGAGTTTGTTCTGGAAGTGAAATGTCCCCAATAGCGTCTTTTGGTCGGCACCACAGAGGGGACAAGGAGCCTCGACTGTACTAATATCCGCATCTGCGATTAGAACGTTGCGCATAAGACCTCCTGCAAAAGCTGAACATACTGCTGGGTAAAAACTCGTCGGGAAAAATGCTGCACAGCATATTTACGGCCATTTGCTCCTAACCTCTCCCTTTGTCACTAATTTGTCACTAAGTTTGGGTACGCTCGCCTAAGTCTGACTAAGCATTACCAAAGAAAAAACCAGATTTTACTCTGGCGGGAAGGTGTGGGAGTCGAACCCACCCGGGGCTTTTAACGGCCCCATACTGGGTTTGAAGTCCAGAAGGCCCACCGGAACCTATACCTTCCCGCACACTATCTCAAAATATGCACATCTTGCTCTCTTTTTGTCAAGCCGATTGCATCAAAATACTCAAGAATGGCTGTAGCATACTTGCGAGAGAGTTTAAGTTTATCGCGAAGCTCAGCTACGGTTATATGTTGATTCTTCTCCAGTTGCTCAAGGACGATTTTCCTGGCTGACTCAACTGATTCTCTGTGAAAAACGACCTTCTTGCTGAGCCGGACCAGCACTCCTTTCTCGAACAGGCTATGCATCATATTCTTAAAATGCTTAAGGTCAACTCCCTGCTGCAGACGAAATTCTTCTTCAAGAGGTGGAGCAAATCCTGATCTTTTAAATACTCCTTCGATCTTCTGGATGAGCTCCTGGTCTTTAGGTTTCATTTTAACTTCATAATCCGCTAAACTAACGTCGGAACCTTTTCGCTGGATTGTTCTCTTCTCTAAAAGACCGTCAAGAACCGTCTTTAAGGTTTGGATATCAGTCAACCTGAGAAATTTCGATCTTAGTTCTTCATAGGGCATGAACATACGGTGAGGATTCTTTCCCAGGTAGTTTTTAATAAAAGATATCAATCTATTCTCTAATTTAGCATAAGACTGCATGTGAAGGTATTTTGTCTCTTTATACCCGGCAATTTTTACGATATTTCCAGCTTTCAAGATATTCTCTGCAGTTTTTTCGACAATGTCTTCTCTTTCTCCTCTCATCATTCTGACTTGTGAAGCACTAAGCGGCGTAAAGCCAGAGTCGATAAACACCTGCTCGGCAGCCTCAGCTATATCCCCTTCAAGCTTCTGTAAACCATGGAGAGTTTGAGAATCAAACCTCTTGTGTTTAGGTGGTGCTGCTTCAAGAATTTCTCCCCCTCCGATGGTCATCACCGGTGAGAAGGTGCGAATAACATAGCGATCCCCGGGCAGAGCAACTGTAGAAGCTTCAAGGGCAAACTGGACAAGAGCTTCTTTGCCGGGAAGAAGGACATCATCCTCGAGAAAAACAAGCCTGGAAATTATTTCTGCGGTCCCTACATGGAGTCTAATCCTTGTCCTATTCTTTAGTTTCTTTTCGTAGCTCTTCAACAAGCGGAGCCTTCCATCTAACCTGAAGGTAGGAGTGAGAGAAGCTGGCTCTGCAGCGCATTGGCCGCGATGAAGCTTTTCTTTCTTAATATCCTGAAGATTCAAAGCTGTCCGTCGCCCTAAGATTGACCTTCCTACTTTTTGATGGTGAACTTGAACTCCTCTTACTTTGACTGAAATACCATCTGGAAAAATCTCCACTCTATCGCCTTCCTTTACTTCTCCTGAAAGAATCGTCCCTGCAATTACAGTCCCAAATCCCCGCAAGGTAAAAACTCTGTCAACCGGCATTCGAAAAATTCCGCTATCCGGTCTCGGTGCCACAGTTTTACCAAGCTCCGCGAGGGTATATTTCAAATCATCCACTCCCGTGCCATCCACTGCTGATACGGGAATAATCGGCGCATCCTCCGAAAAAGAACCTTTCAGATAATCTTTAACCTGGCCGGTTAGCTCACGGATTCGTTCCTCGTTCACCAGATCAGTCTTTGTCAGAGCAACGATACCTTTTTCTATCCCGAGGAGTTGGAGAATGTCGAAATGCTCTCTTGTTTGCAGGCTAATTCCTTCGTCAGCTGCAATAACGAGAAGAGCTATATTGATATTGCTTGCTCCGGCAACCATTGTCTTTATGAGCTTTTCATGGCCAGGCACATCTATAAAAACGATCTGCTTATCATAGCCAGGGGTTTCCATGAAAATAAATCCCAGCTCAATGGTGATGCCGCGGCGTTTCTCCTCTGCCAGGGTGTCTGCATCTATCCCGGTCAAGGCTTTGACTAGGAGAGTCTTACCATGGTCAATATGGCCGGCAGTGCCGACAATTACATGTTCTGCATCTGACATAGCTCTTATCACCTATGATTAATAATGGAATTACAGTATAGCAAAAAGAATCCGCTTGACTAAATATAAATACGATTTTGGGGGCTATTTGCCTTCTTTCTCAAAATCCATCTTCAAAAAGATCTTTGTGTTTATTTCTTTCGTTTTTTTTGAAAGAGAAACAACTTTAAACGGAATTTCTAGTTTAAGAGTTCTTGGGGCCATGCATGTCAGGTCATCACAAGGCTGGTACAAAAAACTGGCCTTTATGAAATGCTTATTTGGAAGAATGTCTTCGCTAACTTTGATGAGAGCCCCCAGGAGTATCTCTCCTTCGTATACGGAAAGCTCCGCCTCAGAATAATCAAATCTTCCGGAACCAGGTTCTGGATAGTACAGCATTGAAACTTTTATGTTGTCGCCTTCATCGATAATCAATTCCGAAGGGATGAGATATTCATCCTCAAGCTGTGGACCGTATATATGCCAGCCAGGGATGATATTTAAGAGGAAGGCAACCTTGAAGGATTCCCCCGGATGAATCCCGTCATTAGAAATAAAGGTTTTAACTGTAACAGTTTCTTCTTCCTTGGCTTCTATGGACACAAATGCGCAGAGATAAAAAAAAGAGATAATAACAAAACAGATTGTAGAACGGGGAAGGTTCCTCATATTTGACTCGTATTTATTTTATATGTTTTAGAGCTTCATCAACTGCATCGAGCAAAGGTTTTGAGGATATTTCAGAGCCTACCGCATTTTTCATCCAGACTTGAGGAACAATATTCCCAGCCACACACATTCTTTCCATTTCTTCGCCAAGATTCTTACCCTCAAGGTAATTTCCAATCTGGAAAGCAATAACATGCCCGAGAGGATAATCAGGCAGATATATGGTCCTGTAAATCATGTGCGAGTAGACGGCGAGAATGGGTTGGTCTTTTATTCCGAAAACACCGGCATAATATTTATTCCACACTTCCTTTGCAACTGAGATCACAGCTTTCTTCAGTTCTTCTGGAGTAGCATCCGGATTTCTATAAAGCCAGTTCCAGACTTTCATATCAACAAGGGAAACTCCCATTATTTCGTAGGCATTCCAGAAATAGTCGAGTGCCTTCAGATGTTTTCGATTCTTGTCTTCACTTTTTAGTCCAAGAACATCAAGATCTTTGTCCTGAAACACAAAGGCAAAAGCCTCTGTAAAAGCGGCATTAGGAACTCCCTGAAGCGCATAGTAATCAACCTTCTGAAGGGTTAAGGTTTGTTCAACACAGTGACCCAATTCGTGCATCGCAATATTGAATCCTTTATAATTCATTCCCGTTTTGGGAACCCTGGTTCTCAAATGTGCCTTTTCTGATTTCATATTCGCACCCCAGGCATGCCCTGCTCCTCTCGCCGAATCAACTTCGATCTTCGGAGCGATAAATTCAGCCTGCTCCTGGGAAAATCCCAACTTCATCAGGATGTTCTTTATATCTCCTTCGAAGGCTTTTACGTCTGGATACTTTTTGGTAACAATTTTATCGAGTTCCTCTTCTTTTATTGCGCCTCCAGGTTTAAATCCCGGATACCAGATATCAAAAGGCCTGAGTTTAGTCCCGAGCCTTTTCTGGATGAGTTTCCCGACCTTTTTTACTTGAGAGGATGAAATAAAGCTGGTAAATAAAGCTTCAACCTCGGCTTCTGGTATTTCTCTTCGCGCCTCAAACACTCTTTTTATTTGGGTTGGGAAATCAGGGTAGTAGGGATCGACCATTTTCGCACTATTGAAATTGTTTAGAAAATGCTTGTACCGTGTGAGAGGTTCCGGAGTAAATGTCAGTTCTTTTTTGTCTTTATAAATTTTATTGGTAAAGGGATTCCACTGATATTCTGAATTATTTATCACAATTTCCGGGATCTGCTGATCTATTATTCTAAGCATGATTTCATATATTATTTTCTGTTTATAAAGACCTTCTGGATCAACGTATCGTGCCTTTAATTCATCTCTTAATCCCCAGTGAGCGATGAGTTTTAAATCTTCTGGAAAATAAGTTTTGAATTTTTTGTCAATTAATTTACCCATGTATATGTTGTACTCGAAAATGTAGGCGCTTGCGTCAGAATAAACCTGGGATCTTTTCTGATAGATTTCGGCTGGGACTCTCGATGTGAACCAATCCCCCATTCTTGCATGGGCCCATTCCTTTCTGCTCCATTTTGGACCGAGTTCTGCTTTTTCGGAGAGTGAATAATGGGGAAAATTCAACGGGACAAAGAATGCAATTTTATTCTTGAAGAAATCTTCCGTGATATGAGCTGAGGGGCTATACTGACTGAATATCCTATCTAAAGGAAGAATCCTGCCCCAATCAAGGTCAATGGGGCGATTTAGATCAAGACTCATCTTGTTGAAATGTCCGTACAAAATCTCAAAATTTATCTCAAGTCTTTTAAAGTTCTCATCAAGCAATTCCCCAGTTCCGATAAAATACTGTTCACATAATTGTTCAAACTCTTTTGAAGTTCCGTCGCTTTTTCTCCACAGTGAAGCAGCCTGATCTACGCCCTTTTCAATCCTGAATTTTTGTGTCTCTCCGAATTTTTGAAGAAGTAATCCTTTTATTTTTTCCTTCGATTTCAAATCTACAACCTCCTCTTCTGCTTTAAGTTCCAGTAAAGAAAATATAAAGATAAGGGAAAGGATAACAAACGCAATTTTTTTCATTTTGAACCTCCTGTATAAAGAGGGGAACTGTTCCCATTTTTCTAATGAGGAAGAATATATTTCGACAGGGTGAATGTCAAGGAAGACTAAGTCACAAAGAGAGACTTCTGATTAAAGAATTCGGGAAGAATTTAAAAGCTAAATAATCTATTTCTTCTCTTTCTTTTCTTCTTCAATAGCTTTCTTTATCTTCTTTATCCTATTTTTATACCTGGCTTTAACACCTTCGTCTGCTATCTCTACTGCTTTTTCTGCAGCTTTTAAAGCTTCGCTGTATTTTTTTAGCTTAGTGTACACAAGGCTCACAGTATCCCATGTACGGTCAGATGGATTAAGCTCAACTGACTTTTTCGCTGCTTTAAGGGCACTTTCTAAATTTTCCTCTTTATTCGCCCAGAACCACGCATACCTGCTCAGAGCGCCTGGTTGATCCATGTATTCTTTTATAAACTCTGGTCCGAAGACATTCAGTGCTTTTTCTAATTTATCAAGTTTAATATATATCGATGCTGCTGTTCGAACACCATAATCACTGTCGGGCTTCAATTTAAGCGCTAAATCTATCATTTCTTCTGCACTCTCGACATTCGTATCCTTTCCCACCCAGAAATTTGCATAGTCGATGAGATTGTCAAACAAGTTGGAAACCTGCTCCTCCATGAATGTTCCGCCATAAACTTCTTCAGCTTTGTCTTTATCCTCTTTTAGTATACACAGCTCCGCCAGACTTTTCATATAGGCAGGATCAGGATTATACTTCATGATCTCTTTAATCTTCTCAGCCAGTTCAATGCCCCTATCGAAGTTATCTTTGTCTCTGATTATTCTGGAAACGTATGAACTAAGAACGTTTGGGTCTTCTGGCCATCTTGATGTATAGTCTTCATAGAAGGCAGCAGTTTTTTCTTTGGAGCCTCGAGCACGATAATAGTAACTTAAACTCCCATAGGCACTCTTCAACATCTTGCTTTCTGGATGTCTTTTTATGAATGCTTTTATAGGTTCTGGATCACTCTTTCTACTTTTTACTTTCATTGTTCCGATCGAAAACTCTGCATATTCAGTGTAGGTTACTTTTTCCTCACGGTAATCTGTGGTACCCATTTTCCCTTCAGGGCCAATGGCCAAAACTTGTCGATACAGCTCCAAGGCCTTTTTCTCGTTGTATCTTCTATCGTATTTTTGGGCGAGTTTAAAGACTACTTCTACGTTTTTTGGCTTTTTGGCGTACGTTTCAGAAAGGGATTTGAAGGTGTCAATCCCCTTTACGGTTTGTTCGAGTTTCTCGAGGAACTTATCTGCAGGAGGGCTATAGCCAACATGCCAGTCTACTTCTGAGCCGTCACTACCAATCGCCATAACGGTAGGAGTGGCTAAAACATTAAACCTTTTAAAAGTTTCATCGCCGATTTTCTCTTCCCTTGTCGCACGGAAGAGAACAAAGTTGGAGTTCAAGAACTCCTGGTATTTTTCATTTTGGTAGAACTGCTGATCCAACAGTATACAAGACCCTCAGCCACCAGAGAAAAAGTCTAAAAGGACCATTTTGCCTTCTTGTTTTGATTGGGCAACAGCTTCATCCACGGTCCCTTCAAACCAATTCTGAGCAGTGGCAGAGGAAATGAGGATAAACGGAAGGATAAGAGCTAATGCTAACCGTTTCTTCATGCTAACCTCCATATCTCTGCGATGCTTTCCTTGTTAATTTACTCTATAAATTACTATAAAAATAAAATCTTTCATTGTCAAATAAAACTTGTTAGAGGGGTGAGGAACAAAAATTCAAGTTATGGAAGTTTGAAATGTCTGACTCCATCGGTTACCCATTAGTTAGAATTGTGCTTTAAAACTATTTTCCCTTTTGATTTCGATAAAATCTTTCCGATGATTACAGCCCGGTCTATTCCCTTCTGTTTAAGACGGGAGACAAGCTCTTCTCCTCTTTTTCCATCTATGCAGATGAGAAGCCCTCCTGAGGTCTGAGGATCATAAAATACAGCTTGCATTTCCTCATTTATGCCATTTTTCGCTACTACGTATTGAGAAGCATATTCCCTGTTTCTCTCGATTCCCCCGGAGATAACTCCCTTCTTAACTAAATCCAAAACTCCGTCAAATACAGGGATACGATCAAAATAGATCTCAGCAGTCACCCCACTCTGGACTACTATTTCGCTGAGATGGCCGGCAAGACCAAAGCCAGTGATGTCTGTAGCAGTAGTAACACCCATCTCTATCATGACATCTGAAGCCGTTCTGTTGAGTTCTGTCATGGAATTGCTGACAGTTTGCAAGGTTGAGGGCAGGGCTTTGTCAATCTGGCTGGCAAATCCTACAATACCTGTCCCAATCGGCTTGGTTAGAACAAGAACATCATCAGGTTTAGCTTTATCGTTGGTGATTATTTTATTGGGATTGATCTCACCGGTGACAGCAAAACCGAATTTTATTTCGTTATCCTTGATGCTGTGTCCCCCGATTACCATAACACCTGCTTCTTTCATCTTGTCGATCCCGCCCTGGAGCATTCTGTTCATGAGCTTGTAGCTCAGAGTCTCAATCGGAAATCCGATGATAGAGAGAGCTGTTAAGGGCTTGCCTCCCATGGCATAGATATCGCTGAGTGAATTGGCAGCTGCAATCTGGCCAAACGTATAAGGATCATCGACATTCGGAGTGAAAACATCCACTGATTGGACAAGGGCGAACTCATCGTTTATTTTGAAAACTCCAGCATCATCACAGGTATCCGCATTGACAAGGACTCTCGGGTCTGTAATTTTTGGCAAACCAGAGAGAACTTTCTTCAGGTCATTCTGGCTTATCTTGGAGGCACAGCCTGCATTCTCGACTAATTTAGTCAGCGCTACTTCTTCAGGCATATCTTCCAAGCGCTCACCTGCACACAGGCACACATTTTTTTCTTTCAGCATTTCGCAGGGGCATGGCTGTTTCGGATTACAGATACAGTAGCCTAATTCGATTGACCGACCCATAATGCGCTTTCTCTTCTCAAGATCAATCACGGCTATCCCCTCCCCTTCTTCAAGAGCCCGAGGAGTGCTTCTAAGACTAAAGCGTCTTCATCTTCCTGTATCGTCCTGAAATCAAATAAAACTGCATCTTTTTGAATTCTGGTGAAGATAGGTGGCTTGTAATGCCGCAGTTTTCTGGCTAGATTCTCCGCAGAGACAGAAGCTGACTTTATTCTTAAAAGCTTTGTCGGAATTGTTTCCACAGGCACAGAACCGCTTCCAACCTGGGAGCCTCCGTCGATAATTGTGATCTCTACTTTATCTGAGATTTGAGCTTGAAGCTCTTTGGCGACTTTTTGGGCTCTTTTCTCGACCTCTTTTAGACTCAATGATAACATTCTGTAAACAGGATGGGAGTCATCCAGTTTTTCTCTACTTAGAAAAAGCCGCAGAGTCGCTTCCATTGCGGCTATGGTTAACTTTCCAACGCGGAGAGCTCTCGACAGCGGATTTTTTCTTATTCTCTGGATAATGGATGCCTTGCCGACGATAATACCAGCCTGAGGGCCTCCTATGAGCTTATCCCCGCTAAAACAGGTTACATCCACTCCTGCTTTTATGCTTCTCTGGACAAGAGGTTCGGTTTCAATACCAAAATCTTTTAAATCGACCAGAGCACCGCTTCCCAGATCATCGATAAAAGGAATTTTATGTTTTCTGGCAAGCTCTGCCAGCTCTTCCGCCGAAGGCTCTTCTGTGAACCCGAGGATTCGATAATTGCTGTGATGGACTCTCATTATAGCCCCGGTCTCTTCAGAAATTGCTGCAGTGTAATCGCGTAGATGCGTTTTGTTTGTTGTGCCGACTTCTTTTAGCACGGCTCCACTCGCCTCCATCACCTCCGGCAGGCGAAAGGAACCTCCGATCTCAACGAGCTGGCCACGGGATACGATTACCTCTTTCCCTTTTGCCAGGGTGTTCAGAATGAGCATCGTAGCCGCAGCGTTGTTATTGACGACGTTAGCTGCTTCAGCACCGGTCAGCTCACACAGGAGGTCATTGAGGTGGATATCACGGTGGCCGCGCTGTCCCGTCTCTATGTCTGTTGCTAAAGTACAGTACCCCTCTATCACATCCTTTACACCACTCTGAGCTTCTCTGGGAAGGACAGCTCTTCCCAGCCCTGTATGGAGGATAACCCCTGTTGCATTTATTGCTTTGGTCAGGGAAGGAGACATTTTATCCTTAAGGGATTCTTTTATTTTCTTCAAAATGGCCTCTTGTGTAAGCTCTCTTTTTTGAGCTGGGCTTCCTTTTTTCTTTTTCAGCTTAAGTCTGAGCTCTTTTAAAACTTTTCGGGCAGCTTCAACTACTGCACTTCTGCCGTAATCTCCGATGAGCACTTCTGCTCCTTCAGCGCTTATCAGCTTATCGACTGAAGGAATCTGACGGAGGGGGCTTTCTTTCACGCTCTTTTTTTTATTCATCCGATATTCATCTTTAGTATTATGTCTAATCGTAGAGGAACTTATTATTATAAGGTTTTTCCCGAAATTATTTCCATTCCTTTTTTTCTTTCGAATTCGGCAACACCTTTATATTGTCATTACAAGTATAATGTCATTGCGCGAGGAGCGCAGAAGATTCCTTCGCTTTGCTTGGGTCAAGCTGGCCCAGAATAAATGGGGCCAGGCTCCATTTTGTAAGAAAAAGGACATTCTCAACTTGAGGATATAACAGCAGAAAATGGAGCCTGGCCCCATTTATTCTCCAAAATTGATTTAACAGTGACAGCTATAAGAAATTTGGCAAGAATAGGTTCTGTGGTGACAGATTTAAGAAACTAGACAAGAAATGATTTAAACGATGTCGATTCCTCTTCAGAACAGAATTAAACGACTTTAGTTTCTCTTCTAAATATCACCAGTTATTCGATAGGACACTTCGAAGCGTCGGCACCATCCTTCTTTATGGCTGCAAACCCACACTGTGGGTGTGACATCCAATACGATCTTCTTGGCGCCTTTTTCTTTCTTCCACCAGAAAGCAAGGATGCGATCCTCTTTATCTTCAGAACCAGAGCGTTTCCCAGCCAGGATGATATTCTTCTCAAGTTCTATTCCAGAGATAGGCTTTAATTTCACCTCTGGAGGTGAGGCAAGATTATTCCATTCAAAGCCTCCAGGAGCATCCACTTTTAGAAACAAATAAATCATCCCTTGTCCAGGATTAGCCTGGTCATGAAAAATCGCTGCGTCAATACTGATCGGACTCTTCTCTTTTCCGGTCGGGCTGCATTTAAGTTCCATGAGCTTTTCCTTGGCAGGTAACTGACCGGAGAGAATCTCATCCATACTCCTTTTGATCTCAGGCACAGGACCTGAGACTCTAAAAGAAGCTTTTAACTCCTGCGATGGCTCTTCTTCCTTGGCCATCAGCGCCACAACAGTGGCTACAAATTCCATATCCTTAGCACCTTCGTCCCGCGACCACATGACTGCCACCGTATGGGGATAGATGTCCACTCCACTCCTACGCACACCAGCTAATATTTTATCTTTCTGGAGCTCAATTCCCTTTGCCTCAGCCAGATGAATGACAGAACCTACTTTTTTATCAAAATTAAGGCCACTTTCCTCATCAGGCGTAACGGTCAGGTAGATGCGGCTCAAGCCGCCAGGAGTGACTTCTGGAGGGAGTGTCCCAGCTTTTAGAGTAAACGGAGGTTTCTCATCGCCTGGTTCAGCAATGAGATTGACCTCGAGAGGGCTCAATGCCGGACGGGGCACTTCAGTACCTGGCACTTCGTCATTGTCTTTCAATGAGACCAGCATGGGCTCTTTCTTTGAGATTTCCTTCCATTCTTCGTCAGATATTCCTGAGGGGCCAACTTTCTTTTCAAGAAATTCCTTTAACTGTTTGGGATTAGCCCACTCCCAGCTGGCAAGTAGTGTGCCGTCTGAGTCAATAACAAATTCCATGTTCGGCATACCCCCGAAGGTCTTCTGCATGGTATTATCCATCTCATCAATGATCCAGGGGATGTCAAACTGAAGTTCGGCCCTTGCCAGGCGGGTGTATTCCTGGCGCTCTTTAAGGCTATCAGGTTGTTCAAAGCCGTAAAAGCCTGGGTGGGGCTCACGACTTAAGACGTAGTAAAAGGAAACACCTTGGCTGCTGTAAGATTGGTTTAGAGCCTCCTCACGGGAGACTATTCTGCGCCAGGGCGGTCACGTACAGCCTCCCCACTGGATAATCAGGAGGGTGTCTTTATAGAGATTGCTGAGGGGGATCTTATTAAGGTTCTTATCGTATACAATAACCTCAGGAACTTTCTTTCCAACAGTCGGGGAACGTTCATTCCAGGAGGGACGCTGGCCTCTTTGCTGACTCAATCCCAGGGACCCAACAATTAAAAGAAGAAAAAGGGACCCAACCAATATATGAGTTCTTAGTTTGCTCATTTTTCCCCCTTGCTATCTCCCGTGTTTCCCTAGGGAGTTTGCAACTGAAGATATGATGTGTAAAAAAAGGTAAGTTTCTTTTCGTACCAATGATTCTTTCGTGAGCATAATGAACATATTAGAGAATCAAGAAACGAGTATATAAATACTAGCAAAAAAAATCAATATTATCTCTTAAAAACAAAGTAAGATCGCCAGTAAATTATTCTCCTGTCCCTTCTTTTACTTCAATAAATGATATATTTAATAAGGTGGGCTTGATGAATCAAGCCCCTACATAAGAAATGACATAATTAATGGAGTGGGATTGATAAATCAGATCCCCACAATTTATTTATAAAATCAGGTTATTTATAAAATTTAAAAGGTGGGCTTGATGAATCAAGCCCCTACACAATAAACGACAAATTTAATAACGCGGAGTTGATGATTCAAACCCCTACATAAGAAACGACATGCTTAACAGGGTGGCTTGATGAATTATGGCGCATCACAAATACCGAACGTTCCTTTGGAGAAACTTTCTGGAGCGCCAGGGAAATATGTTTCTGAATTAAAAAGTCCTCTGCACTTTTTTCAGGATTTTGAGCACGGGTTCCGCTTCCCGGAAGACTCTCCTGAATATCTGCTCTTTCTAAGTCATCCATTGATTTTTCCGGTCTCGAGGATTTCTTACGGAGCAAGTCAATGCTGGCATTGACCGAAATCTGATAAAGCCATGAACTTATCTTAGCGTTTCGGCGAAAAGTCTTGAGGGAGCGGAACACTTTAATGAACACCTCGTGGGAGACATCCTCGGCATCGTTGTGATCTCCCGTAATATCGTAGGCAATGTAATATATTTTCTTCTTATAACTCTCCACAAATTCTTGAAAAGCTATGCTATCGCCACTGGAAATACGATCAATGAGAACTTGCTCATTTTGAACCATCTCTTTTATCTTTTCCTTCTATTAGACGGGAATTCCTCAATAAAGGTTTACAATAATTATCAATAATAACGTCTTAAATTAAGGAGTACAATGCTTCTATGATGAGGTTAGGTAATTATTTTTTTGCTAGCTTAACCAACCTGAATTATTCATAAAAACTGCCGATACCTTTATTTATTCGCGAACTGGTAGCCTACCATAAAATAGAGACGCACGATGTCTTCCATGATCTTGGGGGTGATCACGTATATCGAATCTTCTTTAGTATGAACTCTGTACCATCGCGATTTACATCAGCTATAATCTGCGCCTTGCTTGCAGAAGCATCTTTCTGACTTGAATGGGCTTGAAGCAATAAAATTGTTAATCCCATGACCAAAATAAGTAAAAGTTGGCCTTTAACTTGGTTTTTTTCTATAAATCTTTGCATCATAATTTCACCCTTTCACAAGGAAAACAGGCATCTTAAGAAAAAGGGGCCTATCCCCGTTTCTTATTCATACTTCCTTTCGAAGATTTCTGAGGATGATAGACAAGTTCCTTTTTCAACTGGTAGGTGTAAGGAAGGTTTCTGTTTTTCCATCCGTCAACAGTTCTATAGCCTTTCTCATCTTTCTCTCCTTCAAAGCCTGCCTTTATACTGAAGACATGAAGGAAGCCAGCTTTATATGCCAGGTTAGCTGCCCCCATACTTCTTCCTCCACTCCGGCAAATAAAAATCAAAACATCCTTTTCTTCGAACTTGGAGCTGATGTCTTGAATAAAATTCTTATTCGGAGTTAACTTTTGCTCCATTTCGCTCCAAAAAAGCAAAGGAGTATTAGAAGCCATCTCTGGATGACCCACAAAAACGTACTCAGCAATTGATCTCACATCAACTAGATAGGTGGAAGGCTGTTTCAACATTTGATACCCCTCTTCAGGGGAAATTTCTTTAATAGTTTGAGATAAGAGAGGGATAGTGACGACTATCGATAAAGTAATGATTAAAACTATTTTTTTCATTCTTTAACCTCCTAAGGAAAATGGATGAAAATCCTGTAATACATATATTATCTTTCTGTTCGCTGCCTCAAAAGCAAAGTCCTATAGAACAGTCCTTGAGACTACTTCTTCAAGCCTGCATCGAGGTCATTGTAATTGAGGATGGCATTGAAGACGAACATATAGTTTCCATGGCTTAAGTCGCGCCAGAAAGGATTAAATGTGAATAAGACTATATGTCCTTTTCCAACCGGAACGTCTACTACCGCAGCCTTCCCTTTTATCTCATCCTGACTTTTCACTATTCCGCTAAGGCAGACCTCTCCTTCTTTGGCATAGCGAAGAACTACATGCTTTTCCTTTTCTTCTTCAATTTTAAGAAGAGGGCCTGATTGGCTGCGATAGATGGGCATCTCCTTGTCAAAACCGTAGGAAACGGGATACTTTTCATTGACAACCTCACCTTGAAGCAGAGAGCCGGGATTATAGAATTTGGAACTTGTTTGGAAAACATCAATTCCTCTTACCAGACCATAATCTATCGCTAATCTAACAGGATTGTGAAGAGCAATTAATAGACCTCCATCCATGACGAACTTCTGAAGATTGCTCACTCCTTCCAGACCCATGCCACCAGTGATGTCTTCACAGGAATCTGGAGTGCCTAGATGTTTGAATTCTTGAGTTTGGACAAAGGCTAAAGAACCCCGATGCTCAGGATCAACGCCATTCACAATAATCATCTCCCTCCCTTCAGAGGTCTTGCCTATGGAGAAAACCTGAACATTGGGCGATGCATCTGCGAGGGCATTCATATACTTGAGGATGTCCTCGTAGTAGGTCAGTTTCCCGGGCGCGCCGGAGATATAACCCAGAATATCCTTGGGAGTTGGTACGCCTTCAACTTGGGGAAGATAGCTGGTGAGAGGGCTAAGAAATTCAGGCTTGGTCGTGGCTTCTTTGATCAAGCGCGTGTATTCTTCGTCGACTGCCTGTTCATTGGCTGGCGAAGAAGACCTACTTTCTGTCTCTGCTGATAGATGAATCTGAAGCAAGAATACAGCGAAAACAACCAGCAGGGAGAGCAATAAAGTTTTAGTAACAGATGGTTTGGAATGCATATTAGACCTCCTTGCTCTACGATTTCTGCTGTTGTTGAAATTGTATGGAGATTATTTCGCTCCCGGCTTCAAACAGCTCTGACTTTATTTCATGGACAAGACCCCAGGTCTTTGCTTCTTCCGGATTCAAAGTTATCCTTTCAAGCATGGCATCTGTCACATCTTTCACACTTTTTCCTGTATTTTCTGCGATCACCTTGGCTATATTTTCCATATCAATTCTTAGTCCTTTCAACCTTTCTTCCAACTGTTTCTCTTCTAAGCTCATTCTCTGCTCAAATTTAGAGCTAACTCCGTGAAGCAAAAATCTTGCCTGAGGTACTGATATTCTCTTTGAACCGCCGCAATAGAGGACAATGCCTATTGAATCCACACTGCCAAAGTTGTGTGTAGTTATTGTAGCAGGCAGTCCTTTCAAATAATTGTATGCGCTTAAACCATAAAATACCGAGCCCCCGGGTGAAGAAATGAGTAGGGTGAAATTTGTTATTCCCTGCTTCATCCTCTGGTCAATGGTGTTCATCAAAGTGTTGATTGAGATATCAACGACAGGTGCAAAGAACTTTATTACAACTGACTTTGGACTCATGTTTGCCTCCTTCTTAAGCTGATAATAATGTTACTTGAATCTCCTGAAAAAAACCTCGCCTGTTTCTTTATTTTCCTTTATATCATAATGACGGTTAATATAAATATAAGCTTGGTTTTCATGGCTCTTCCTTGACGTTAACCTCAATTATTCTATAGATAAAGAATCAAATATTAAAGAAATTTAAAAAATTACTTGACTTTATCATTGCTATATAGAGATAATACTTTTGACTCTCTTTCGCCGGCTGGAGGGAGTTCCTACCTTTTTGGTTCCCATCATTACCCCCCTTTTGCTGACAACAGCCGGCAGCATCTCCTCTCGAGGATACGCCTTAAAACTGTACAATTCTGAGTTGGAAGACATGGGGGGAAATCAAGGTACATAAACAGGCCCTTATGATTGCTGAGGATATTTTGAGTAAGCTTTACAATAGTCTAGAAAGGATTCCCTGCAACTATTTCCCAAAACCTTTGTCCTGAACATAGCAACCGGTTATTACGGAAATAGAAATGCTAGCGCTGGGATATATTTCCTTGTAAGATCATTCAAAAAATATTATCATTTGATTCTTTTAAATTTTTTATACACATTAGGAGAGAGCATGAATAAAGAAGAGATACTCAAAAGAATGAGAACGGCTATAGTCGAAGGAAATAAAGACGAAACAGAGGCTCTGGCTAATGAGGCCATTAAACAGAAGCTGGATCTCAACGATGTCATAGACAAAGGCTATGTGCCAGGAATCGAAAAAGTTGGGGACTTGTGGGAAAAAGGAGAATATTTTCTGCCAGAGCTTATAACCAGTGCTGAATGTATGAAAGGAGCTATGAAAGTACTCCGGCCTGAACTAGAAAAAGCCCATGTTTCGGCAAGATCCAAAGGAAAAGTCATTATAGGCACAGTTGAGGGGGATATTCATGATATCGGCAAAAACCTTGTAGCTTCTATGCTTTCAGCCAATGGTTTTCAGGTAATTGACCTCGGAGCAGATGTGAAACTTGAAAAATTCGTTGAAAAAGCAGAGGCCGAAAATGCTGACTTCATCTGCCTTTCTGCTCTTTTAACAACAACTATGCTAGGACAGAAAAAAGTCGTAGAAATGCTCAAGGAGAAAAACCTCGCTGGCCGGTATAAAGTTTTAGTGGGAGGTGCACCGGTAAATCAAAAATGGGCTGATGATATAGGAGCCAATGGATACGGAGAAAATGCCATGGTTGCCGTAAGAATCACCAAAAAACTGACTGGAGAATAAAAGCTGACCATGTTTGGACCTGTAGAAAAAATCGAAAATTTCACGGTCGAATTCGATGAGAAAAAGATCCTAAGACTTATAGGATATAAAAAAAGATCCACAGAAATAAAAGAACCGGTAAAAACTCTTATTACAGAAGAAAAAAAGAAGCTAGATCATCTCCTCCATCCTGCATTCATCTTCACGATCGTTGGTTATGATGAAACGAACAAGCATCTTATTTTTAAGGACGCTGAGAAAGTTGCAATTTGTATCTGTACTATAGGACCCGAACTCGAGCAAGAAGTCAAAGAACTTATGGAAAAAAATGAAATGCTGAGAGGTCTAATTCTGGACGCCTTAGGTTCTGAAGCGGCTGAAGAGGTAGCTATCCAATCCGATCGAATACTGGCAGAGAAAGCAAGAGAGATGAATTTATGGCCGAGCAAAAGATTTAGCCCAGGCTACGGAAAATGGGATATAAAGGAGCAGCGATTTATCTTCCGGATGCTGCCAGCAGCCGACATCGGAGTCCGCCTAACAGAGTCCTGTATGATGGTGCCTCGAAAGTCCGTTTCTTTTCGAATAAATTTTTACAAAGAACAAAAGCTTTCAACGAGAAGGCGTAGTCCTAAGGCTTCTTGATAGAAAAAAAATAGAATTTAAAGGAAAGACACATGATCAAAACAGTAAGACCTAAACTGGAATTTTTAAGTAAAGAATTTATCCAAAAAATCATTGAGGAAGCCCACGAAATTCTTGAGAAACAAGGAGTATTCGTCGAAAACGAAGAGGCTTTAAAGCTTTTTAAGGAAGCCGGAATGAGAGTTGATGAACAAACCCAAAGGGTCTACATCACCCGGCAGCTTGCAGAGGATTCCCTTTCCTCCGCGCCTTCTATAATTAGATTATATGACCGAACAGGAGAAAAAGAATTCATAGTGGGAAAGGATCATGTCCATTTTGACCCGGGATCGGCTGCAATCACGATCCTTGACCATAAAACATCAGAGGAAAGGAAGCCTGTAAGCGAAGACCTGGTTAAGTTCTGCCGCCTCACGGATTGTCTAGAACACTATGACTTTCAGAGCACTGGAATTGTAAGCTCCGATGTTCCGGATTTGATCTCTGACAGCTACCGCTTATATATAGGGCTTCAATTCTCGGCAAAACCTGTTGTTACCGGAACATTCCGGGTTGAAGGGTTCAAGCCAATGCATGATATGCTTGTCGCGGTAAGAGGCGGAGAAGAAAACCTGGCAGAAAAACCCCTGGCTATTTTTGATGCATGCCCCTCCCCTCCTCTGAAATGGAGCAATCTAACCACTCAGAGCCTTATTGATAGTGCCCAGGCAGGAATTCCTTCAGAGCTTATTTCTATGGGAATGACTGGAGCAACATCTCCAGTGACCATTGCCGGAACTCTTGTCCAGCATGTAGCAGAGAATCTCTCAGGAGTAGTTATCACGCAGCTTGCAAAAAAAGGAGCTCCTGTAATTTTTGGAGGCTCCCCATCCAGTTTTGATATGAGAAAAGGAACAACTCCGATGGGAGCCATAGAGACAATGATGATTGATTCTGCCTATACCCAGATTGGGAAATATCTAAACCTTCCTACCCATGCTTACATGGGATTGAGTGATTCGAAAATCAATGACTCTCAGGCAGGATTGGAAACTGGAATTGGAGCTGTCATGGCAGCACTCTCCGGTGTTAACGTTATCTCAGGTCCGGGGATGATGAACTTTGAAAGCTGCCAGAGCCTGGAAAAGCTAGTAGTGGATAATGAGATCTGCGGCATGGCCTGCAGAGCGATAGAAGGGATTTCTCAACGGGACGAGCCTATTGCTAAAAATCTATTCGAGGGATTTACCCAGGAAACCCAGTTTTTAACCATGCCCCACACCCGAAAATGGTACAAGGAGGAACATACCTTTCCTGGAATAATAGACCGTGATACTTACGACTATTGGGTTTCGCTTGGAAAAAAATCAATTGCCGACAGAGCTTCAGAAGAAGTAGATAGACTTCTTAAAGAAACCCCCCCCTCTCTTTTGGATGACGATATCCTTCAGGAACTTCGAAAAATCATGGATTCCGATGCCAAAGCGTGCGGTGTAAGTTCTCTCCCTGAAATAAAATTATAGGCTAACCTTTTTTGGGGCCTTAAGGGGTTTGAGGCTGTGCTCTTCCAGAATCTCATTCAACTTAGGAATTTCCACACTCATAAATTCATTAAACCTGCTGACAAGTGCATTCACAGCTTCTGATAACTCCTTAAGCTGTGATAACTCTGTCTTTGTCGGGACTGACGGATACCCTGAGATGGACCCGCCTAACATCATAACCAGTTGAGAAAGAGAACCTCCCCTGAGAGCCATTTCTATGGAGCCTCTGTATCCGAATCCCTTGGGTATAATTTCTTCTTCTAATTTGGCGAATTTCTCATCAAAATTCTTGAGAGTAGCTCTAACAATTTCTGGAGTGCCTTCTTTTTCTTTCAGCACTTCATCCAACTTTTTAAGCTGCCGCCTTATATTTCTTGTAGCTGTGATAGATAAACCCATCTTCTTGGAATGAGCCATAACTTCAGCGATTTTATCGCTCCGGATAATTCTTTCTTCCTCCTTCATTTGAAACCTTGGATCGGGGTAAACAATTCCTTTTTTCATCAGTTTCTGATCTTTGACTACCAATTCAATCGTATATTCTCCGGACGCAACAAAAGGATATTCAATAAACCCTATGCCTGAGGGCTTAATCTCTTTTCCTTCCTTTGTCTTAGGAATATGCCGCAAGTTCCAAGTCTTTCTTTGAACACCTTCTCTTTTGAGAAACTTGAGTTTGGATATTGTATTGCCTTTACTGTCTTTTATAAAAACTTCAGGCCTCTCTTCGGGCTTCGTTCTAAAGTAAGAGGTTATGGTCATACCGAAAGAAGGGTTTTTAGCAGCATAAATCTGTTTGCTGTAATATTCGCGGGTGGTTGACCGCAGAAATTGAGTTGCGGGCCGGATGTTGAACAGATAAGAGTCAGAATTAAATACTTCTTCTGTCATCTCCTGGAGAGGAGCAATGTCATCCATGATCCAAACTCCCATCCCATGCGTTCCGATAATCAGATCATTCTCTCGAGGATGGATAGCAATGTCCCGCACAGCCGCTGTCGGCAAATTATTCTTAAGCGACAACCAGCTTAGGCCACCGTCAAGGGAGGCATAAATCCCGAATTCTGTCCCGACAAAAAGAAGGTTTTTGTTTTTCAAATCCTCCCGAATTACATGTACCCAACCAAAAGGCAGGTTTCCCTTGATGGATTTCCAGGTGTTACCGTAATCCGTGGTTTTATAAACATAGGTTCCATAATCATCATGACGATGGCCATCAAAAGCAGCATAGGTTGTCCCTGCCTCAAAATGAGAAGCTTCGATACGAGAACACCACGTGTTCGGAGGAAGATTTTTAATTTTCTTTACAGCATTTTTCCATGTTTTCCCGCCATCACGAGTTATCTGGACATTTCCATCATCAGTTCCGCACCAGATGACTCCTTTCTCAACAGGTGATTCAGAAATAGTGATTATAGTACAATGGATTTCAGCGCCAGTATTATCCATAGTTATCGGGCCCCCCGAATCTTTTTGCTTCTTTGGGTCATTTGTTGAAAGGTCCGGGCTGATTATTTCCCAACTATGCCCGCCATTGGTGGTTTTGAATAAATAATTTCCTCCTGTATAAACAGTTTTCGGATCATTAGGGGAAATATAAATTGGCGAATTCCAGTTGAAACGATAAGGAGGTTCTTTGATAGAAGCTTGGGGTCTGACAGTTTTGCCTCTTTTTATCCTCATATCAAAACGCGACAATCCATTCATTTGATAGTTTCTGTAAATGATATTTGGGTCAGTGGGATCTACTTGAGCGTAGAATCCGTCTCCTCCACCTATCGTATACCAATCAGCATTTGTAATCCCCGCAGTGTCTATGCTGGCACTCGGTCCTCCCCAACTGCCATTGTCCTGCAAGCCGCAGTAAACATAATATGGTTTTTTCATATCAAACCCGATCTGATAAACTTCAGCCAGCGCCATGTGCTGGATAGGATGCCAGTTTTTCCCGCCGTCATAAGTGATATCTATACCGCCGTCATTTCCATCGATCAGGTGAAGAGGATTGGATGGATCTATCCAGAGAGCATGATGGTCAGGATGGGTTCCTCCTGAAATGAGTTTAAATTTCTTGCCCATGTCTTTTGAAACAAAGGACCCTCCGGAGAAAACGTAAATGACTTTATCATCGCTGGGATCAATGCGAATCTGGCTGTAGTAAAAAGGCCTGAAATTTACCCGCTTAAAGGTTTCGTTGTCGCAGGTTCTCTTCCAGCTTTTACCTTTATCCTCTGAACGCCAGATTCCGCCATCCTCATGCTCGATAAGGGCATAAACAACATTTGGGTTGCTCCGGGAAACAGCAATTCCTATCCTTCCCATCACTCCTTCTGGTAAATCCTCTGTAAGCTTCGTCCAGGTTCCTCCACCATCCGTTGTCTTATAAAGCCCGCTCCCTGGACCACCGCTTGAAAAATAATAGGGAAGCCGGCGGTGTTCATAGGTAGCTGCATAAAGAGTCAGGCTGTCTGAAGGATCGATGGCTAAATCTGCAACGCCAGTATCCTCGTTTATGTAAAGAACTTTTCTCCATGTTTTTCCGCCGTCCATAGTTTTATAGATGCCCCGCCACTTATTCGGCCCCCAGAGATGACCCATTGCTGCCACATAGACAATATTCGGGTCTCCGGGATTAATGATTATTCGGCTAATATGGCGGGTATTTTTAAGGCCCATGTTCTTCCACTTCTTTCCTCCATCGATGGATTTATACACGCCATCCCCTATGGTGACACTGTTTCTGCATGTTGCTTCTCCTGTACCCACCCAGATAATGTCAGGATGAGATTGAGCGATAGCAATATCACCCACAGAGACTGTGTTTTCTTTATGAAAAACAGGCGCCCACGTGATGCCGTTATTCACTGATTTCCAGACGCCACTCGGACCTATGGCTGCGTAGATAATCCACGGCTCTTTTTCTACGACATCGATATCTACTGTACGGCCTCCCATAACTGCTGGTCCGATGTTTCTCCATTTGATCTTCTCATACAATTTGCCGATTTTATCAGCGCTCTGTCCGTATGTGTTTAAAGAAAAACAAATAAAAGAGAGAATAATTCCCAGGATGACAAATGAGCTGGCTTTCTTCATGATTACTCCTTTTTCGTCTAAAGAATTTTCTTGAATTAAAAAAATACTTTTTAGGAAAAACACTTTATTTTATATAAAGTGATTGGAAAAGAAAATAATTTTATGACTTTTTACCGTTTTTTCTTTACTATTCAGAAATTAAATGATAGCTTTTTCTTTTTTTTCTCGTGATGATTAATTTAGGATACTAGTTTTTTTCATCCAATAAACTCCAAAAAAGGAGGTAGGAATGTTTCATCGTCTAATTTGTTTTCTTTTTCTTTTCCTGAGCATAGCCTTTGTTATTACTGCGCAACCCGGAGAACTTTCTTTTGACATCTACCACAAGCCAAAAGAAGTCAATTCTTTTCTTAAATCCTGGAGTTCAAAGTACCCTCAGCTTACTAAGCTCATCAATATTGGCAAAAGTTCAGGAAAAAATGATTTGTTTGTCTTTCGAATTGCCGCAGGGAGTAAAGGCAGCCCTGGTCCTGATTCCAGGCCGGCTGTATTCGTATCGGCAAACATAGAAGGTGTCCACCCAGTAGGAACCGAAGCCGCTCTCATGCTCATTCAGAAACTTTTAACCAAATACGGCTCTGACAGTAAAATTACATCCCTTCTCGAAAAAAGAACCATATATGTAGCTCCACTCCTTAATCCTGATGCTGCCTATAGCTTCTTTGCTCGGATACGTATTGAGCGTCGGAGGAATAATAATCCCGTTGATGATGATTTAGATGAATTAATCGATGAGGATGGCCCTGACGACCTGAACAAAGACGGTCTTATCACTCAAATGAGAGTCAAAGATCCAGAAGGGCAAATGATTCCAGATCCAACAGAACCTCGTTTAATGCGCCAGGCTGACCCGAAGAAAGGCGAAAAAGGAATTTATAAAATCTACACAGAGGGACTGGACAATGATATGGACGGAAACTACAACGAAGATCCACCTGGAGGTACTGAAATCAACCGTAATTTCCCCCATGACTTTGAGTATTATATCAAAGCTGCCGGCCTCTGGCCGGTCTCTCAAAAAGAAACAATTGCTCTTGTAAAATTTCTCGTTTCCCATCCTAACATAGCGATGGTCTTGAATTTCTCGACTGAAAACACATTTCTCAATCTCCAACAAACAGGCCAGGCAAAGGCACCCGGAGCTAAAGTCAAAGTTCCCCAGCGTTTTGCCACTTTTCTAGGATTGGAAGCCGATAAAGAATACGATATGAAGGAACTCATAAATATCCTTAAGGGGATGCCAATTTTGGGAGGCATGGAGATCAATGAAAGCATGATAGCCATGATGCTCGGATTGGGACCTGCCATGAGTATCGACATAAAAGATAGTCCGTACATAGAGGCGGTTCAAAAAGATTACAAGGATGGATTGAAAAAAGCAAAGCTCGACTATCCAGAAAAAAGAGCTAAAGGTGTAGGCAAAGGTTCCTTTATTGCTTACTGCTATTACCAGTCTGGCGTCCAGGTCTTTTCTTCAGACCTATGGGGGATACCAGAGCCTGAGAAAGAACCTGCAGATAAGGATGCTTTGACAGTTGAAAAACTGAAATCCATGTCATCTGAAGAATTCCTGGCACTTGGCGAGGAAAAGATAGCAGCTTTTCTAAAAGAAAAGGGGGTTCCGTCAAATTACAACGCCTCGATGTTAATGAACATGGTAAAATCCGGAAGAGTCACTCCTGAAAGGATGGTCCAGATGATGGAAAAAATGCCCCAAAAACCCGCAGTCAAAGAAGGTGAACATCCCGATTCCTACATTCTTAAGTGGTCTGATTCGGTACTCAAGGGAAGTGGATTTGTTGACTGGAAGCCTTACCAACACCCGACCTTAGGCAATGTGGAGATAGGAGGATTTATTCCTTTTTTGAAAACGACACCTCCCCCATTTGAAATAGAAAAGACGATCGCTTTCCATACCGATTTCTATATTGATCTGATGGGTCGTCTTCCCCGTCTTGAGATAAAAGAGACCAAGGTCGAAGCCCTTGAAGATGGCCTGTATCAGGTTACGGCCTACTTTACCAATACTGGCTGGTTTCCGACTTCAACCGCCCAGGGAGTACGAGCAAGGACTTCCTGGCCAATAAGAGTTCAGCTTAAAACAAGCAAAGGGCAGTCTATCTTTTCCGGGCGCTCGCTGGTTAACATCCCCTCTATCGGAGGAAGCGGAGATACAAAAAAGACGGAATGGACAATAAGAGGTAGAAAAGGTTCAAAAATCACGATAACTGCTAAAACTCCAAAACTTGACACAGTGACGACGACGGTCGTCCTTCAATGATAGGGAGGAAAAAATGCGTAAAAATAAAATCTTTTTAGTTTTCATCAGCGCTGTTCTTTGTCTAACATTCTTTACTCCGAAAACGATATCTGCGGCTGAGGTTAAGCTTTCTTTTGACCATTTTTATGACCATGCCGAACTCACAAAAGCCCTTAAGGCCCTGGAAAAAGCCAATCCGCAGTTAATGAAAGTTATATCACTCGGAAAATCGCATCAGGGACGCGATATTTGGGCTGTTATTCTCAACAATCCTAAGACGGGGCCAGCAGAGCATAAACCTGGCTTTTACATTGACGGCAACATACACGGCAATGAGGTTCAGGGAACAGAGGTTACTTTATACGCAATCTGGTACCTGTTAAAAAATCATGGAAAGACAGATCTTGCCACTCGCCTGCTGGATGAAAAAGCATTTTATGCAATACCGACCATGAATCCTGACAGCCGAGATTACTTCATCAACAAGGCAGAAGCACATCGTACAGGGCTCATACCCTACGACAGTGACCGCGACGGCGTTGCGGATGAAGACGGACCTGAAGATCTGAATGGAGACGGTTTCATCACCCAAATGCGAAAAAAAGACTCTGATGGCCGTTACAAAGCTCATCCTGATGATCCCAGAATTATGATTCTTGTAAGACCAGGAGAAAAAGGTGAATATACCCTTTTGGACGATGAAGGCATCGACAACGATGGTGATGGCCGCATAAACGAGGACGGACTTGGTGGATATGACATGAACCGCAATTACGGTTTTAACTGGCAGCCCAATTATGCCCAAAGCGGTGCAGGCGACTATCCTTTCTGCTTTCCGGAGACAAGGGCCACACGCGATTTCCTCCTGGACCATCCAAACATCATGGGAGGACAAAACTTTCACAATACCGGCGGTATGATACTTAGAGGGCCCGGGGCAAAAAATATGGGTGAATATTCCCCAGCTGATAAAAAAGTCTATGACTACATCGGAAAAAAAGGCGAAAAAATTATTCCTGGCTATAACTATTTAATTGTGTACAAGGATCTGTATACAGTCTATGGCGGAAGCATTGATTTCCTTTACAGCGTTCTTGGCATTTACACCTTCAGCAACGAGTTAGATATGGATCCATCTTTTTTCTTTCCTGCGGGAGGGCAAGAAAGGGATGAGGAAGAAGAAAATGAGGAGCTAAGGAGAATGCGCTCCCTTGCCCAAAAACTTGAAGAAATGACTTACCATGACCTGGTGCTTTTAGGCGAACAATTTTCTGATTGGACGCCTTACAAGCATCCTCTCTACGGCGATATTGAAATTGGCGGGATTAAAATCTATGGAACCCGGGTGCCGCCTCTTTTCCAGTTGGCTGATACCTGCCACCGCAATGCAGCCTTCTGTTTCTTCCACGCTGACCAACTGCCTCGTCTCGCTTTTGATAAACTAGCAGTTAAAAAGCTGGAAAGGGACCTCTATCAAATAGATATCTCTGTCAAAAATACCCGTGTAACTCCTTCTATCTCTGCTGTGGCTCACGAAAAAAAACTGCATCGCCCCGATCGAATCAAGGTTGAGGGGAAGAATGTCAAACTTCTCGCCTCAGGCCGGTTGACTGATCGTTTCCGTGGGATTACGCAAAAAGTCAAAACTCGCGAAGATTTAATTTGGATTGAATCAGGAGTTCCCGGCTTTGGTAAAGTCGACTACCGCTTACTGGTCAAAGGAAAAGGCAGTATAAAAATAATCTACGATTCTCTCAAAGGTGGATACCTTACAAAAACTGTGACTCTAAAGTAAGAAAAGAAATCATTATCTCCTTTTCTTAAAGCTTGCCTTCCATAAGGCCTTCCTTTTTTAGCGTTATCGCTATTTTTTTTAAAACAAAAAGTCTTTTTAATACGTATTAAGTATGTATGCATCTTTTTTGTATTTTTTGACGTATTAATAAATGAAGCTGATGGATAATAATATTTTCTTAATTAACGATCTTCCACAAGGAACTATCATATGGGAAAAAGATCTGCAATCATAATTATTTTGTTATTGCCGCTACTTTTATCGGCTAAACCTCCCGAACCTCAAGAACAAAAAACCGTTCAAGCTGTCCGCGCTAACGGACCTATTAATATTGATGGTGTTTTAGATGAAACAGCCTGGCAGGAAGAAGGATACAGCGATTTTATCCAGTCAGATCCAACTGATGGCGCCCAGCCGACAGAAAAAACTAAGGTCTGGGTAGCCTATGATGAAAAATCTCTTTATGTGGCTGCTCGCCTGTATGATTCGCAGCCGGAATTGATTACCAGCCGATTGGGACGCCGGGATGATTTTGTCGACTCTGACTGGTTTATATTTGCTGTAGATCCTTATTATGACCGGCGCTCCGGTTATCAGTTTGCTGTAAATCCTGCCGGCTCTATCGTTGACTGGACACTTTTAAATGATGAGTGGAATGATTCGACCTGGGATGGTGTCTGGGAATGGAAAGCTCTGATCGATAAGGAAGGTTGGACTGTTGAAATCAGAATCCCTTATAATCAACTGCGTTTTCCGAAGAAAGAAGAATATGTATGGGGAGTGAATTTTCGCAGAGTTATCAAACGCAAAAACGAGAAAGTCGGTTTTGTTTGGGTTCCCAAAGAAGATAGCGGCTATGTCTCCCGTTTTGCCCAACTTTTGGGAATCCAGGATATTCGTCCTGGCCGGCTCATTGAGTTCCTTCCCTTCTCTGTTGTCCAGGCCCAATACAGCCCCGAAGAATCAGGCAACCCTTTCGAGACTGGACAAAAATATTTAGGAAATGCAGGATTCGACCTTAAGATCGGATTAAAAAGTAATTTAACGCTGGATACAACCGTTAATCCTGATTTCGGGCAGGTTGAGGTTGATCCGGCTGTGATTAACCTGAGTGATTATGAGACATACTTTTCGGAGAAGAGACCGTTTTTTATCGAAGGCTCAAGCATCTTCGATCAGTTTGGCCGAGGGGGAGCCACCAGCAATGCCAGTATAAGCTGGAGCTCGCCTTCTTTCTTCTACAGCCGCCGGATTGGCAGGGCTCCCCAAGGCGATGTCGAACAGGATGGCCATGTAAATTTTCCTGACAGGTCGACAATATTAGGTGCTTTTAAACTCACAGGTAAAGTGGGAAAAGGCTGGAACATCGGATTCATCAATGCCCTGACAGCGAGGGAATATGCAGAGATTGATTCTGGAGGAGCACGCTTTAAAAAAGAAGTGGAACCTTTTTCTTATTATGGAGTGCTCAGAACTCTGAGAGAGTTTAATGAGGGAAAGCAAGGGCTCGGCTTCATTGCTACTTCTGTTGTCCGGGATTTAAGAAACGAAAACCTTGAGGGCATTCTAAATAAAAATGCTTTCTCTCTGGCCGTTGATGGCTGGACGTTTCTTGATAAAGACAAAACCTGGGTTACTGGCGGCTGGATTGGAGGTACCCGGATCAAAGGAAGCCAAACAGCAATTCTGGAGTTACAAAAATCTTCTCTACATTATTACCAGCGGCCGGATGCTACCCATGTTGAGGTGAACGAAGAAGCGACTTCTCTCAGCGGCTGGGGGGGAAGATTCTATATAAACAAGCAAAAGGGTAATTTTCTTTTTAATGCGGCTTTTGGTGCGCTGTCTCCAGGTTTTGATCCAAATGATGTCGGATTCCAATCCGCAAACTCTGACAAAATCAATGCCCATCTGCTTACGGGCTACTATTGGCCCCACCCGGGAAAAATCTTCCGCAACATATTAATTTATGGTGGTCCTTTCCGGAACTATGACTTCGCCGGCAATAAGACCTGGGATGGATTCTTGCTCATTGTCGAGGGCAAATTCTTAAACTACTGGGGATTTAATACAATGCTTGCTTATAATCCCCAAACCATCAGCAACACCTTAACTAGAGGTGGACCTCTAGCCCTCCTTCCATCCGGTTATCAAATTAACCTCAACCTCAGTACAGACAGCCGGAAACCAGTAGTCATTTCAGGGCACGGAAGTTACTATTCAAGGCCCACTGATGGCTACAGCTTGAGCAGCAGTATTTCTCTGCGCTGGAAGCCAAGGACCAACATCAGTTTCTCTTTTGGCCCAGGCTATTCTGTTCGGAGATCGAGCATCCAATGGGTAACCAGAGTGGATGATCCCTTGATGGCTGAAACGTTTGGAAGTCGATACGTTTTTGGCGACTATTTTCAGAGAATGCTATCCAGCAACATCAGGTTGGACTGGACTTTCACTCCTAATTTGAGCCTGCAGCTCTACCTCCAGCCTCTTCTGGCTGTGGGAGAGTATAACCAATTCAAAGAACTCGCCAGACCAAAAAAATATGAGTACAATCTCTTTGGTGAAGACGGATCCACGATCTCTTATTCCGATGCCGATGAAGAATATACAGTTGATCCTGATGGGCCCGGACCGGCACCAGATTTTTCTTTTGGTAATCCAGACTTCAACTTCAAATCCCTCCGAGGTACCATTGTTCTAAGGTGGGAGTATTTGCCTGGTTCTATACTCTATTTTGTCTGGACACAGAATCGCGCTGACGAGGCAAATCCCGGAGATTTCAATTTCAGACGTGATATGGGAGATCTGTTTACAGCTCCAGGAGATAATATTTTCTTAATAAAAATTTCCTATCGCTGGAACCTATAAAAAAGAAAAAGTAGCCTGTCCCCTTTTTTGTGATAAATTCAAATTGCTCATTTATTCATGCACTAACAACACAGGAGAAAATTTGTTTCAAATAAGAAAAAAAATGTCTATAATAATTTTGCTAGCCTGGACTATTACCGGATCGAGTTTACCGCAGATGCGAGGCACAGGGTATGCGGCTGTGGTTCTTCACAGCAAATGCCCTGTAACGAAGCAGATGCGGTGAAATCGGCCCGCCCGAAGGGTAAATTAGGTAGTAAAGGAGATACAGATGGATGAAATGATTGCTATTTGCGGCATTACCTGTCATGAGTGTGGGGCATTTTTGGCAACAAAAGCTAACGATGATGAGAAGCGGGCGGAAGTCGCTCAACTCTGGTCAAAAAAGTATAAGGCAGATATTAAGCCGGAAGATATTAATTGTGAAGGATGCTTATCGGAGAGCGGGAATCTTTTCAGTCACCCCAAGGTTTGTGAAATAAGAAAATGCGGCAGGGAACAAGGTGTTGTCAATTGTGCTCATTGCAGTGATTATGTCTGTGAAAAGCTCGAGAAATTCTTAGAGATGGTACCGGATGCTAAGACACGTTTGGATGAGATAAAAGCCAAACTTTAGAAAAAAGGTTTATGCTTTCTTTTTATTTTTACGACAGAAGAACTAAACTCTTATTTTGTAATTTTAATCGAACCGTTTGTCGTCCTGAGCGAGATCTCAGGTCCTCCCTGACCAATCTGACCTTCAAGACTACGTCTTGATTTTTTCATACTTTTAAGAGTAACAGGTAAATCCAAAGATATACTTCCATTTGTTGTTCTAGCATTAAAATCAGCATTAACTTTCTCTAAAGAACCAATCCTTAGAGTAATACTGCCATTCGTAGATTTTGCTTTTATTGTGTCCTCAAAAGAAAGCATCTCCAGCACAATCGTCCCGTTTGTTGTGTCAACATCAAGTTCTCCTCTAATATTCACTGCTTCTATTCTTCCGTTGGTGGAAGAAAGGGATATAGTGCCTTTTGCCCCATCCAGCTCAATTCTTCCGTTGGTAGTAGAGGCGTTAGTATTTCCGACCGGCCCAGTTATGTAAACACTTCCGTTTGTTGATTTCACTTTACCAAGATTTACTCCCTGGGGAACTTTAACTTTATAATTTACGCTGACCCGAATATTTTTCCCTCTGGGAAATATTGTATTTACAGATACAGAGTTTGCGGTTGCCTCTACTTCAATTTTTACTTCCTTCAGCTTACCAGGATCGCCTTTGGTAGTTTTTATGGCTTCAATGTCTACCTTGTCTTCCTTCCAGGTCGTGATGGTGACAGAGCCGTTTACGTTCTTGAGGCTGAAAGTTCCATCGGCTTTTAGGGGCAATACTTTGGAGAATTCCTCACTTTCTTCCTGACCGAAAAGTGCAGAAAGAATGTCGCCAGAACCAGAGGAAGCTTCGGCAGTTAGAGGAAGGGAAGAAAGGAACAAAATCAAAAGAGCGAAAAAAGGAATGATTACAAATAATTTCTTTGAATTCATAGACTCCTCCTAAAATATCATCTTAATCATTAAAGCGCACCATTTAACCTTATAGACGCACCATAGTCCAAAAAGGTTCATTTTGGGATGCAAAAAACTTGGAATAAATATTATTCTAAGCTTAATCTTTATGTGAATTTAAGAAATGATATTCTGTGGAATAGAACAATATTTTTGTCCACATCCTAGAGAGAACATATATCTGCTGCCAGATAAAACCCACAATCAGGAGAATCCCTATCTTTGGTAAAAGCTGGTATGCAACAAGATAAATAACGCCAAAAACAGCAGTAATCAATCCTACGAGAAGGTACAGAGACCAGGCCTTAAAAAACCGTTTTCCGATAAAAGTTACATTGAGGAGCATTGCTCTTATCGTTTTTTTGCTCTTCTCAACCACAAGTCTCACTCTGACATAATCAAAGAACATCCTTACTATCGAAAAAAGAAGAACCAGAATCAGAAACTCAAGAACGGATGAAAGAATAAGCGGCCATTCTGTTGAGGCATTTTTTTTCCAAATGTTAAATAAAGCAGAAATAATACTGTGAATGCCTCCAAAAACCACTAAATAGGCTACGAGCGATATCAAGAAAACCCTTATAAAGGGGAGGAAATACTTGCTGCAGTCTGAGAGAAAACTTGTCATTTTCATTTTCTCATCCTGGGCAGCAATCCTGCCGATTATGCCTCCATACAGGAAAACATAGAGCAGCATGAAGAAAATTATCGGGATAAGAAACCATCCTACCAGGGCCGGAAATACATCCTGATATTTATACATGATATCACCCAGCCATAGTAAGCCCGTCCCTTTTATTATCTGATCAGCCATGAGCGAGTGGGATAAATCTTTTTTTATCAAAAAATAAACGGGAGTGACGATCAGCACTGAATATATAAAATTTATGAGCCACAGATAAACCACCATTTTTAATCTTTCATTGGTGGTTTGAAATCCCTTTTCGAATGTATTAAGAATTTTCATTTCCTTCTCCTTTCCTTTCAGATTAGGGACACGGCGCATTGAAGGTAATTCTGTATTATGAAGAGAAGTTCAGTCGCCACCTTAAAAATACCTTTTCGAGACGGCTTCCTCTTGAGACTATTATTGGTTAGGTTGGAATCAATAAGCCAGATATTGTCCGGATCGATCTGAGCATACTTGGCCTTTGCCGGCTTTTCAAAGGTGAACTTTTTCCATCTTTTTTGTCCTCTCCAGTTTGTTACTTCTTCTGAGCCATCTTCAAATACGACTTTAAGTTTCATAACTACATCTCCCCGCACCCGGGCTTCACCAAACCGCCTGACTTTTACCTCCGTGATGTAATACTTTTTATCGCCGGATTTTTTATCTTCTTTTTCCATTTTCTTTATTCTCTTTGAAGTAATTTCTTCTTTTCTGCCATCGACATCAAAAATCCCACGAACATACTTTTTTTTCTCTATAGAAGCGACTGAAGATATCCCATAATCAAAGTTTAAAGTACCAAAAAACAATTCTTCAAAAAACCAGCTCAGATCTTTTCCTGTTACTTCATTAACGACATCGATAAAATCCTGGGTTTGGGGATGCTTGTAGCGGAAACGCATCTGAAATGTTCGCAGGATCCGGAGCATCATCTCTTCTCCAACCAATCCTTCGAGAGTGTGTAAGCAGATTGAAGCACGATAATATACATTCAAGGCATAACTCCCTCTGTCATGAAATTTCCAGGAAACTGTCGTAATCGGATCCAGCTCCACAACATTTATTGCCGCAGCCCTCTCTAATTCATAGTCGTAGTATTCAGGAAGTTTATAAAACCAGGAGATTGGAATCCTTCGAAACGACAAAGGCATGGCACCCGGTCCGTAGGCCTTAGCTGAAACTTTTCCTGTGGAATAGCTGTTTATTCCTTCATCAAGCCATGCCTCTTCGAATTCATTATTCGCACATAATCCATACCAGTATCCGTGGCCGAATTCATGAATAATGACTCCTTCAGGAGAAAGCACTTTTTTGCTTCTTAAGATACCTGTCCCGGCCGTGAAAAAGGTCGGATATTCCATTCCTCCGCTCCTTGTCCTGAAAGGAGGGTCAACCATGGTCACGGTTTCATAAGGATAAGGACCATACCAGAGACCGTAATATTTTATGGCCATCCTCAAGGCTTTAAAATGGCGGTCGATCTGTGATTTATGCTCGGGTTCTATGAGAAGAATCATCTTGACATCAGGAAGCTTCACCTCTTCCAGTGGAAGCTGGAGCATGCGGGCGACTTCTTCGTATTCTTCAAGGCTTACTTCTTTATCTGCGATAAAATCACGCTCGACTTTTATGAAATCAGGATCTGCTGTCCAGGCAAAATCATGAATATTATCCTGGTAAAAAGTGTAGGTAACTGTTTTTTTCTCATCATCAGGAACAGCTTCTATCTGTCTGCCAGAGGCTCCAACCACAAAATCTTCAGGCACGGTGATATGAACAGTGAACTCGGCAAAATCTGCATAAAATTCAGAGTTGAGGTGATACTCATGACAGTTCCAGCCTTTTCCTTCTTCGTAGACGCCGGGCTTCGGGAACCACTGGGCGATAAAATAAGAATTCTGGTAATAGCTTGAGCGATCAGCAGATCTTGGAATTTTTGACTCAAATTCAAGTTGAAGATGAACCTCCTCGCCTGGCTTTACGGGCTCAGGCAAAAGCACTCGCATAACTGTCTGGTCGCCTGGATGAACGGGTTTGTCCTGGGTGATAAATTCCATAGTCGGCTTTAGATCCGGACCATCAGTAAGTTTAATACTGGTGACATCTACCCAACCCCATCTTCCTTCTTTTACCTCTTTCCCAGATCCTCCAAACCGTTCTTCCTTTGACTCCTGAATGGTGGTGCTTTTCTCGTTTTTAAAAGCATTGTAGTAAAGATGAAACCACATATCATGGACATCGTCTCGAGTGTTGTTGTCCCAGGTAATATTTTCTTGGCCGTGGAGCATTTTGTTTTGATCATCCAGCTCTACCCAAATTTCATAGCGGACGTTGCTTATCCTTTCCTCACCTGGCAGTGCACCTAAGCCAATAAACGATAGAGTGAGTATGAAAAACAGGAACTTAATGTATGATTTTTTCTTATACATTTCCTCCCTCCTTCTTTGTATTTATAATTTATCCGTTCTATGCTAAACCATTTTTATTTTTTAATTTCAGGCCTTTCTTTCACTGCATTAGAATTCAATATTCAAAACTAATTACGTAATGAATTTTAAAAAGTTCCTTAAAAATGACATCCCCATGAATGCTTACTTAAAACCTGAAAAAAACAGCTGGGCCAGCAAGCCAGCAATCGGGGGAAAGAAAAAAGTGCAGGCGAGGCGGACAACTGTAAATTTCCACCCCAATATCCCGATATCCATGGGCAAACGACTAACTGCCCATAATGACCAGGCTGTCACGAAAGCGACCATGGTTCCTACTCCGGCTCCGGCACGTAGAAATCCGGCAGCTATCGGCAAACTTACATAGGGCCCGCCAGGAGTTATGCCCCCCGCAAGAGTGCCGATTAATATCCCGCGCAGGCCGGATTCCTCCCCTATCCACTTGGATATGAGTTCACGGGGCAAAAGAGCCTGAATCATGCCAGCCATGATAAGGGCAAAAATCAACAAGGGAAGAATCTGCGCTGTTATCCTGATGGCGTATTTTAGGCCGACGATATGCTGACCCTCCCCTTTTGAATATCCTATGTAAAGGAGAATAATGGCAAGAACAGCCATGATTATTGTTGGGATTAACATACTCGAAACCCTCCCTTTATTATCCATTTTTTTATCTTTACTTTTATCCATGTTAGATCGTATTAATCTGTTTTACTGAACGAATATGAACTGCTCATCGGTATTTTCTCCTCCTCTTTTCTGACTTAGACTCCTAATTTGAGAGCTCTTAATGTTTTCTAAATATATTCCATACTAATTAAATCATATTAAATATAACTCAGAGTTATAATTTTTTGAATTCTTTTAATATTTTATAACCTACAGTTATAAAAACGTCAAAAATGTCAGTACCTTACTTTGGACGCACTTTGTTATAAACACGGCAAAATCACGGATAAAATGATATGAGATAGCTTCTTTCCTATAATTTCCTAGCTCTTCTTTCTATTTTTTTCTTTATTTTCTCAAACGAAGGCGGCGGGCCTGTTCGCACCTGTTTATTGCATCGCTAAAGTAAGCGTTTTGAAAATTAGATTTTTCTTTTATGCGCCCTCTTTTTGCTCTTTTTCTGAGCCGCGTGTGCAGAAAAATGTTTTTGTCAGTGACAGCTGGGCGAAAGCCGGACATCCGGGGCAAATGCATTGATCTTCTTCAGTGATCTTTACATTCTTGCCGATAGTCGGAAAACAATATCCTATAGGATCAGCTCCTTGAACATAGGTCGGACAGCTTCGGCAGATGCACATTCCAATGACTTTCTGCTCCATCTCTTTCATTTCTTCCGGATTCATATCCTCGACCATGATCCCTCCTTTTAAGATTCAGTTGGAAGCTCTCATTGCAAGAGACTTCCCAGTCATGAAATTGTTATCTTTATTATCCACTCATTAAGAATTATGTTCAAGCGACTATAAAGCTAAGCAGTCTATTTATTCTTTTTTCTTTTCACCTTCCTTCTCTTTTTTCCAATAATCCATACATTCAACATTGCAAAAATGGGCGACATATTCCTGACCTTCTGAGTGGAGGGCAGCTGCTTTTGGGATTATTTTTTTACAAACATGACATGATATTTTCTCAGTATCTTCCTTCATTTTTCATCCTTCCTATTAGTTTTTTTAAGTTTGAAAAAAAGCCAATTTTTATCTTTTGGATCTTTAGGCTTGAGCCTTATCAAACAATATCTCCCGTTCATTTTTTTGCCGTTTATCTCCATAATTCTTTTTGACACGGTTGTCTCAAGAGGAAGATAATCGCCTCTGTCCCAAATCTTGACTTTTCCTGCTCCATACTCACCTTTTGGAATTATGCCTGCAAAATCTTCATAGCCTAAGGGATGGTCTTCTGTCTCGATAGCCAGCCTTCTTATTCCTTCTTCCTGAGGAGGCGATTTGGGAACTGCCCAGCTCTTAAGCACACCATCTTCCTCTAAGCGTAAATCAAAATGGAGATGAGAGGCATCGTGCTCCTGGATAACATAAATTAGCCCTTCTAATTTTTTTCCTGTTTTTGTTTCTCCAGGTTCTTGAGTTTTCTTAAAATCTCTTTTCTTCTTGTATTCCTTTAGACTCATTTCTTTCTTTTAATAATTATCAATTCTCTGATATCAATTGTCAAACACCGAACATTGATTACCTTGTACTTGGGAACGTTCCCTTTGAATTTGATCGATCGATAAAAGTGCGGGCTTGATGAATCAAGCCCCTACATAATACAAGAAAAATGCTGGTTTGATGAACTAGGTCCCTACATAATATTGACAAAATGTGTGCCCTATAAATCAAGCCCCTACAATTTATTTATAAGATCAGGTTATTTATAAAATTTAAAAGGTGGGCTTGATAAATCAAGCCCCTACAGGAGAGGTTCGAACGTGTATTTGTTGTTTACTTTTCTGACCTTGCCAAAAAAATGCTCCGGATCATGATTAAATGCAAGTATCCAGTCTTCTTCGATAGCTTGATCGAAGTATCCCCTCTTATTCTCCAATGTCTGCAGGGGAAAAAGATCATAGCTCATGATGTAAGACAATCCTACATGAGCTGAAGTCGGAACCAAATCTCCCAGGAAAAATAAGACCTTTCCTCCAGTGCTAACCTTCAGGCACTGATGACGGGAAGTGTGCCCGGGTACAACAATGACCTCAACTCCCTCTGAGATTTCCTTGTTTCCTTCCACAAGCTGAAGAAGCCCGTGTCTCTCCAGAGGCAGGAAATTTTGTTCTAAATAGCTGGCTTTATCTCTCTCGCTGGGGTGAAGAGCGTCCTCCCATTCTCCTTTCTGAATTATGTATCTTGCTTTGGGGAATGTAGGGGAATCTTCCCCTTTTTCGTTTTTTGAGGTGTTCCCTCCACAATGATCAAAGTGAAGATGGGTGTTTACGACAAGATCTATATCTTCAGCCTGATATCCCAGTTTCTCAAGAGAAAGCACAAGTCCAGGTTTTCTCTCCACAGAGTAATAGTCGTAAAATTTCGGGTCTAGATCACCGCCGATTCCTGTTTCAACCAGGATTAACTCTTTTGCCGTTTTTATCAGGATAGAATTTAAGGCCAGCTTAATCCTGTTCTTTTCATCAGCAGGAAATTTCTTTTCCCAGAGAGTTTTGGGAACGATCCCGAACATAGCCCCCCCGTCTAGAAAAAAAAAGCCGTCTCTCAAGCCGTATATTTCAAACTTACCTAAGGAAATCCGGTCGATTGTCATCTAATGAGTTTGTCCAGGTCATAGATCATATCATCTTGGCTGTACTCGGCCAACTCGACATTCCCAGTATCCATTCTAATGGCATCTTCCGGACAAGCTTCGACACAAAACCCGCAGAAGCAACATCGGCTTAAATCGATGATAAATTTGGCAGGATATTTCTGGATTTCAGGATCAGGATCCTCAGCTGCCTCAACATATATGCATTCAGAAGGACAAACCGTAACACACAGCATGCAAGCCACACAGCGAGGTTTGCCATCTGGTCTGGTCATAAGACGGTGCAAACTCCGGTGCCTTGAAGCGATCTCTTTTCTTTGTTCAGGGTACTGAATGGTCTCAGCTCCCTTTCTTTTCGTCTTTATCCCCAGAACTTTCAGACAGCGGAAGAAAAAATTCGAAGCAAAATGACGGCCTGTGATAAAACTTCCCCTGATTATCTCAATGAAATATCTCAATGCTTTTATCATTTTAGAGCGTCATTATAATGCCTGTTCCAATGATATTAACCAAGCTTAAGGGAACAAGCAATTTCCAGCCAAAATCCATAAGCTGGTCATAACGAAACCGAGGATAGGTCCAGCGGATCAAAATCTGAAGCCAGCAGAAAAAGAAAACTTTTATGTTGAAAGCTGCGACCTGCAAGAGAACAACGACCACATGAGAAAGCAACAATTCTCCCCCCCACGGGAAGTGAAATCCGTCCGAAGCCAACCAAGGAACCTGCCAGCCTCCAAAGAAAAGAGTGGTGAGCAAAGTGGAGACAATGATGACTTCCATGAAATCAACCATCATGAAAAGGCCCCATTTGAGCCCACTGTATTCTGTGAAAAATCCTATGATTTCAGATTCCCCTTCTGGAAGATCAAAGGGAGCTCTTTTTGTCTCGGCAAGAGCAGCCAAGAGAAAGACAACGAATCCCAGGGGTTGGAGAAAAATCCCCCATTTTGGAAGGAACCCAAAAAGGAGCTCTCCCTGATAGAGGACAATGCTTGAAAGTCTCAAAGATGGATAGACCATGATCAGGCCTATGAGCGACAATCCCAGGGCTACTTCATAAGAGATAACCTGAGCAGCTCCTCTCATTCCTCCGATGAGAGCATACTTGTTATTAGAAGCCCAACCGCTGATAATAATACCGTATATTCCCAGAGACAACATAGCCAGGATAAACAAAAGCCCTACATTAAAATCCAGTATCTGGAGGTGTATAGTCCGGTTTCCAATACGCAGAGTATCTCCAAAAGGGATCGCCGTAATCGTGATAGCCACAAAAAAGAAAGAGATGAAAGGAGCCATCGTGTGGAGAAATTTCCTGGAGAAAGAAGGCACAAAATCTTCTTTAAAAATCATTTTAATGGCGTCGGCAAAGGGCTGGAAAAGACCGATGATACGTATTCCAAAGATTGAGGCTCTGTTCGCGCCAACCCTATCCTGGATGAGTGCGCTCTCTTTTCTCTCCAGCCAGGTCAGGTAGAGAGTACAGGCAAGCAACCAGACCAGAGCACAGACAATCTTGATGAATATTATTAACGTTTCATATAATGTTTCAGTCATTTTTTTTCTTAAAAAAAGGAATTTTCTTTCCCATCTCGATTAAAATTGCTTCAGGAGAAGGGAGTTCACTATAAAATTTGGAATCTATTCCCAATTCCTTACCCAGGTCAGAAAGCACTTTCCATTCGGGCAGGCTTTCTCCAGGCGGCTCTAGAGCAGGTTGAAAACCTTGAACTTTGCCTTCCACATTCGTTAAGGAACCTTCCTTCTCAGCAATCAAAGCCACGGGAAGAACTATATCAAAAAGAGAATTCAACTCATGCGTATAAGAAGAGAAAAGTACTTTTCTTTTTACCGTATTAAGGGCGGCTTTAAGGTCTTTCGGACTGAAAAGTCCAGAAAGAAATGGACCAAAGGCGAGGAGAAAATCTGTTCCGCTAGCCAGGGCATCTAAATCTACAGGCTTGATATCAAAACCTATTTCTTGAGCTCCTCTTCTATTAGGACTGGTTTCTGATGTAAGTAAGTACCCGTCAGCCTCTCCTTGAGGGAGATCGGCAAAGAATATCTTTTCTACTTTCAGGTCATCTTTAAAGATTTTATGAAGAAGAAAGAGTTCTTCATTCGAAAGCCAGGTATGAAGAATTAAAGCGATTCCGGAGGTCTTTTTGGCAGAAGACAATCTTTTTATTTTTTCTCCCAGGTACTCGGAGATATTTTCCCATGTAAGCACATTCTCCCCTTCTATCTTATTCATGATAATTTTATCAGCTCTGTGCTCATCAAGGTATGAATAGCCGTATCGTCCGCGGTCACATACCCAGAAATCGTTGACCTCAGGATTTTCTCTGGCCTTTATCCTGTAAACTCTTTTTGGCACCTCGAAACGGGGAAAACCAGGGTGATATTCGATCAGAATGTTACAGCCACGACTGCAGAGAGGGCAGATGGACTCTCCTTCTTTTAAAAACCAACTGCGCGTCTTAAACCTGAAGTCCTCATCGGTGATGGCGCCCACCGGACAGATCTCAGCTAAATTGCCTGAATAATTATTTTCAACAGCAGCCCCTTCATAAATATTAACACTTGAATGGACTCCGCGGTGAAATACGCCGAGATCCTGCGTTGTGGTCACTTCTTTTAGAAACCGGACGCAGCGAGTGCAGAGAACGCATCTTTCTTGATCAAGAATGAGGCTCTTTCCGATCTTTAATTTTTTCTCTCTTTTTTCTTTCGCCTCTTTAAACTGGCTTTCAAAAAGCCCGTATTCGTCATAATAATCCTGTAATTTGCAGTCTCCAGCCTTATCACAGATGGGACAATCAAGGGGGTGTTCTGCCAGCAGAAATTCCAACACCGCTTTTCTGGCTTTAACGACCCTTTCGCTCTTTGCCGAGATTTTCATCTCATCCTTCACTACGGTCGAGCAGGCCAGCTCAAGCTTGGGAAAGCCCTCAATCTCGACAAGACACATACGGCAGCTTCCCTCTGGCGGAAAAGCAGGATGATAACATAGATGAGGGATGTGAATCCCTGCTCGCTCTGCGGCTTTCAACACAGTCGTGCCTTGCTCCGCTTCTACGGGCTCTTTATCTATGAAAATCTTTATCATCTCGTTCGCTTTCTCCTGCATTTCTGCCTATACATGAGATTCAAGCTCCTTCCTGAACTTCTTGGTGATGGAAAGAATAGGCATGGCTGCAGCATCTCCTAAGGGGCAAAGAGTGTTCCCTTCGATATTTGAAGCCAGCCTTAAAATGCTATCGATATCCTCTTTTTTTCCTTTCCCTTCTGCTATGCGTTTGACGATCTTATTTATCCATGAATTTCCGATTCGGCAGGGCGTACACTGGCCGCATGACTCATGGGAATAAAATTTCGTGACAACCTTTAGTACATCAAGAATAGAGGTCTTCTCGTCGATGACGATGATGGCGGCAGAGCCGAGCATAGAATTCGCCTCGACCAGGGAGTCAAAATCCATCTTTATGTTTATTTCATCTGCTGTCAAAATAGGTGCTGACATTCCCCCCGGAATAACAGCCTTCAATTTTTTACCTTCCTTCATTCCTCCGGCATGTTTAAAAATGATATCTTTCAAGCTGGTTCCGAGAGGCAGTTCGTAGATTCCTGGATTCTTAACCATGCCGCTTACGCCAAAAATTCTGGTTCCTCCATCTTTTGGAAGCCCTTGTTTGACAAACCATTCCGCACCATTAAGTATGATATGAGAGATGTTGGAGATTGTTTCAACATTATTTATAACCGTAGGACATTGCCAAAGACCTACAGAGGCAGGAAAAGGAGGCTTCAGTCTGGGAACTCCCCTTTTGCCTTCGAGCGATTCAAGAAGTGCGGTTTCCTCACCGCAGATATAGGCCCCTGCCCCGCGGTGCACAAAAATATCCAGGTCAAAACCACTCTCCAGGATGTTTTTTCCCAAAAACCCGTTCTCGTATGCTTCTGAGATGGCCTGTTCAAGTCTCAAGGCTATGGCTTCATACTCGCCCCGAATATAGATAAAAGCAGCATGGATACCCACACAGAAAGAGGTGATGATAATCCCTTCGAGCAGCATATGGGGATTGTGGCTCATGATATAGCGATCTTTAAAAGTTCCCGGTTCTCCCTCATCAGCATTGACGCATAGGTATTTTGGCTTATCCGTGTCAGGAACAAAACTCCACTTTACTCCGGCCGGAAAACCTGCGCCGCCCCTTCCTCTCAAATTAGCCTTTTTCACTTCTTCCAGAATTTCTTCCGGTTTCATTTTCTTTAGCGCTTTCTCCGTAGCTTGATACCCTCCCTGCTTTTTATACACATCTATTTTGTACAGATTTTCAAGCCCAAAATGTTCGGTTAAAACCTTTTCTTTCATTTTTCTACTTTAAGCCATCCAAAATTTCATCAACTTTTTTTGGGTCCATCTCACCGTAATAATTGAAATTTATCAGCATACAGGGAGCTCGCTCGCAGGCACCTAAACACTCAACTGTCGATAGAGTGAATTTTTTATCAGGCGTTGTCTCCCCAGGCTCAATCCCTAATTTCTCTACTAAATAATCAACGAAATTACCTGCTCCTAGAAGAGAACAGCTCAGGTTGGAACAGACTTGAATGTGATATTTTCCTAAAGATTCCCTAGAGAGCATGGTGTAAAAAGTCACGATTTCTCTCACGCTGATAGGTTTTATTCCTAAAATTCGAGCTACCAGCTTTTCTTCCTCAGCAGAAATAGAGCCGAATTCTTGTTGGGTTATATGCAAAACTGGAAGAATAGCAGCTTCTTTTTGAGGATAGCGGGCAACAATTTCCTCAATTTTTTTCTTTGTCTTTTCTGAGAACTCTGGGCTCATCTATCTAACTCTCCTCCTATCATATTCGTCGAGCCAAAAGTAGGAATGACATCGGCTATATAGTGCCCCTGGATCATTTCTTCCAGGGCAGAAACAATGTGAAAACAAGGCGCCCTCAGATGAAGGCGATAGGGCCTGTCAGTGCCGTCTGAAACGATATAATAGCCAAGCTCACCGTTTCCACCTTCCACAGAAAAATAAACTTCCCCTTTGGGAGGTCTTATGCCGTGATCCCTCATGAAAAATTTGAAGTGATTAATAATTCCTTCGATCGAGGTGTATGTATCCTCTTTGGGAGGAACAACATATTTTTTACCTGTACCGAGAATATCCAAGTATTTCCCCCTTTCTGAGCCCTCTAAATTGGGAGATAGTTTGATTTCTTTCTCAACTCTTTTTGTTCTGGAGGCCTTGATCGCTTCGGCTGGCTCAAGGGCCTCAACCATAAGCTTGGACGGAGATGGTCTTGGCATTTTTTCCATGGCTTGCTCAATGATCCGGAGGCTCTGATCCATCTCATTCATCCGAACCATGTATCTGTCAAAGTTATCTCCTCGCTCGCCCAAAGGAACCTCAAAATCCA
>DRHQ01000055.1 GCA_011049545.1 Candidatus Aminicenantota bacterium
ATAAATTTGTCAAATTTCACTTTTTACAATACATTTAAAAAAAGGGAGAGAAATGGTGAGAATCCAGAAGTAGAAAAGAAAATATTTTCCAATAGACTTGATTCCCGCCTCCGCGGGAATGACGGAAGAGTTAAGTGACAAAAAGCGAACATAAAAGGGGATAGGCTACTTTTTGTGCTGAAAAGTAGCCTGTCCCCTTTTATGCATAATACTTGACTTTGACCTGGCTAAATAGAAATATATTCAGTACTCGATGAACAAATAGGAGTTAAGCATGCGAAAAAGTTGGGGATTCTTTAGATTTTTTATCATTCTGATTCTACTGGCCAATCAGTTTTTCTGTACTGCACAAGAAAACAAAGGAGTTGTTGGCAAAAACGGAATGGTCGTTTCAGTGGATGAGTACGCCTCCCAGATAGGAATAGATATTCTTAAAAAAGGAGGAAATGCTGTGGATGCAGCCGTCGCCGTTGGTTTTGCCTTAGCTGTTACGTTTCCTGCTGCAGGGAACATAGGTGGAGGAGGATTCATGATCATCCGGTTCCCAGATACCGAAGAAGCCGTTGCTCTGGATTTTCGTGAAATGGCCCCCGGCCAAGCGACTCCTGATATGTACCTGGATGAAAAGAGAGATTATGTGGAAGAGAGGAGTCTATTCGGGCATCTTGCAGTTGGAGTTCCTGGGACTGTTAAAGGTTTTGAGCTGGCGATGGAAAAATATGGGAACCTGAAATGGGTGGATGTTATCGAGCCGGCCATAGAGCTTGCCGGGAAGGGATTTAAACTGAATGAAAGAAGGGCGGATTCGTTCAACCGGTTAAATGAGAGATTTGAACAGGGAACTAAAGAATTTTTCCGCGTCTTTTCCAAGCCAGACGGGTCTGAATTCAAAGAGGGTGATATTTTTATTCAGAAAGATCTTGCCAGGTCACTGAGGTTGATTGCCGAACATGGCTCTCAAGCCTTTTACAACGGGGAGATTGCGGAATTGATCGCTCAGGATATGAAAAAGCACGGCGGTTTGATCACAAAGGAAGATCTGGGAAAATATGAGGCTTTTGTAAGAAAACCTGTAACAGGAACCTATCATGGATACCAAATTATTTCCATGCCGCCGCCAAGTTCCGGTGGCACGGCTTTGATTGAAATGCTTAACATTCTTGAAGGTTTTGACCTGGGACAAAAGGAAAGGTATGCACCTGAAATTTTGCATTTAATTGCAGAGGCGATGAAGTTTGCCTTTTTCGATAGAGCCAAATACATGGGAGACTCGGATTTTAGTGAAATCCCAGTCAAGCTTTTAACCTCAAAGAGTCATGCAGAGGATATTCGGGGAAAAATCGACCTAAAAAAGGCAATCCCCAGCGCTACAATGGGCGAAGAAATTCTAACAATTGAAGAAGCGAAGGAGACCACTCACTACTCGGTCATAGACAAAGAAGGTTTGGCAGTGGCGACAACTTATACCATTAATGGATGGTTCGGTTCAGGAGTTGTTGCCGAAGGCACTGGAATCCTGCTTAACAATGAGATGGATGATTTCAACGTGAAACCTGGATACACTGATGATAAGGGCCTAATCGGAACGAAACCGAATCTCATAGAGCCTCACAAAAGGATGTTGAGCTCTATGACTCCCACCCTGGTCATCAAAGATGGTAAAGTGTACATGATTACAGGAAGTCCGGGAGGAAGGACAATTATCAATACAGTTTTGAATGTGATTATTAATGTTATTGATTTTAATATGCCGATTCAGGATGCTATCGATGCCCACAGGATGAACCATGAGTGGATGCCTGATTTATTAAGATTGGAGAAGGGGGCTATCACCGAAGAATTGATTGAGTCACTCAAAGCTATGGGGCACACTATGAAGGAGTCTTCTCGCTGGCGACAGGGAGATGCCCACAGCATACTCATTGACCCAAAAACAGGGTATTATTACGGGGCAGCAGATAAGCGCTCTCAAGGATCTGCCATCGGATATTAAGAGGATATTGCCTGTCCTGTCGTTTAAATTGTGTTTCAATTGCCCTGGACCAAATGAATAGGCAGTTAGATTGATATTTCAATATATTTTACTTTCGTAGATGGCTCAGGAATCGCCAATCCTTCTCGTTTTAATCCTTCAACATGAAATTCAATTGCTTCTCTCAT
>DRHQ01000056.1 GCA_011049545.1 Candidatus Aminicenantota bacterium
GATAGTGAGAGCGACAACTAAAGAGGCAAAAATAGACAAAATATAAGTAAATCCAAGCGGACGAAGCAATCTTCCTTCAAAACCGCTGAGGAAAAATAGCGGTGCAAATACTAAAATAATGATTAAAGTGGCGAATAAAATCGGACGACGAATTTCATTGGCAGCATTGAGAATAACCAGAAAATCGTTTTTTTTCTGGTCTTCCGGAAGGTGAGAATTCTGTTTTAACCGGCGGAATACATTCTCAACACTTATAATAGCGTCATCGACCAGTATTCCTACGGCAATAGCCATCCCTCCAAGGGTCATAGTGTTTATGGTAATATCAGCCAATTTCATGACAAACAGAGTAAGAAGTAACGAAACTGGGATGGCTAATGAGGATATGAAAGTGGTTCGAAAGTTGAGCAGAAAAATAAACAAAATAATCACAACGAGAATACCTCCATCCCGAATGGCATGAAAGACATTGGAAATGGCTACGCTTATGAAATCTGCTTGTTTGAAAATTTCCTTATCGATTTTGATGTTTGGAGGAAGCTTTGATTGTATGTCATCCAGTATCCCATCTAATTCTTTAGTTAATTGTAGTGTATTGATACCGGGCTGTTTCATAATAGATACGATGACTGCGGGCTGTTTATTAACCGAGGCTGTTCCCCTTTTTATTTTTGGGCCGAAAGCAACTTCGGCGATGTGTTTCATAAGAATTGGTTTTGAATCGATCGTTGTTACTACAGAATTTTTTAAGTCTTCAAGAGTTTGAATCCGTCCCAGGCCTCTTATTATGTATTCCATTCCTGACTGAACTGTAAAACCACTGGCAGAGTTTTCGTTGGCCTCCTTTATGGCTGTTTCAATTTGTTGGAATGAGATTTTATATTCCTTCATTCTTAATGGATCAACGGTAATCTGGTATTGTTTGACATCTCCACCTATCGGAATTACCTGGGATACTCCGCGAACGGAAAGGAGCCGTCGTCTTATCTCCCAATCAGCAATCGATCGCAGTTCCATGGGAGAAACATTTTCTCCGGTTAGACCGATTAACATTATCTCGCCCATCAGAGAAGAAATAGGAGCCATGAAGGGAGGATCACTCTCTGCCGGGAGTTGAGCAACAACCTGCTGTATTTTTTCGTTGACTATTTGCCGGGCATTATAAATATCCATACCCCAATCAAATTCTACCCAGACGATGGATAAGCCTATGGCTGAGGTCGATCGTACTCTTCTTACATTGGGTGCTCCATTTAGAGCGGATTCAATGGGAAAGCTAATCAATATCTCTACTTCTTCAGGTGCCATCCCGTGTGCTTCAGTCAGAATTGTAACAGTTGGGGCTGTAAGATCCGGGAAAACATCTACCGGGATTTTTGAAGTTGTATACACACCCAGGATTAAAATCAGAGCTGTCATGTAAATGACTATTGCTCTGTTTGTTAGGGACCAATGAATGATTTTGTTAAGCATGATGACCTATCTTGTTTTTATTAATGAAAGTGTCCTTCGCCGACTTTTTTCCCTGAAGCCTCAGCAGCTAATTTGACTGCGTAGCCTCCCTGGACGACAACTTTTTCTCCTTCCAGTGCTCCGGCCAGAATTTGAATATAATTCTGGCCTTCCGGGCCAAGTTCGATGGCCCGTTTTTCAAAAGTCTCTCCCCCAAGCTGAATAAAACAAACCTTATTTCCTCCCGAATCAAACACCGCGGATTTAGGAATGGCCAGAGTTTCAATCGCTTCTGCGGTATTGAGATAGGCAGTGACAAAAGAGCCGACTAAGAATTCGCTTAACGGATTGGAAATTTCATAGATTGTTGAAACAGTTCTTGTGTTTTCGTCAATAACAGAGCCCGAAAAGATTAATTTTCCTTTATATTGCGCTATACCGTATGTTTTGCTTTTGTCTGTCGATATAAAGTATCCGCCTCTTGAATTTTTGATTTTGTTAATATCATTCTCAAAAACTGATATTTCCAGCCACACTTTGGTATCATCGAGGATAGTCATGATAATTTCGCCCGCCTTGACCTGTTCTCCCAGAATATATTTCAGATCAACGATTCTGCCTGCAATCGGAGAACGCAGATAGTAATAAGAGCTCTGGGTTTCACTTCCAGGTTGGAGCTTTATTTTTTGAAAAGCCTTTTTCTTTTTCAAGGCCTTGTTGTAGTTTGCTTCCGCAATAGCAAATCCGGCTTCGGATTCTAAAAGCCTCTTTTTCGGAACTGCATCTTTTTCAAAGAGCTTTTTCAATCTTTCCAGTTCACTTTGAGCCAGCTTCAACTTAGTTTTTGAGTTTTCAACTTCTAGATCTATCTGGTATTCATCTGAACTGCTGAAGGAGGCAAGAGAAGGTTCGATAATTGCCAGCACGTCTCCTGATCGAACCATGTCTCCCTGTCTGGGGAGAGCTATGTTTTTGTCAATTGCTATTTTCCCATCCAGAGGTGGGCTAATTTTAGCCATTTTATAAGCGGCTGGAACGATCTTTCCTGGAACTGAGATAGTCTGTGTAATCGTATGCTTTTGTAATGACCCAACTCTGAAATCCATTTTCCATTGTTGTTCTTTGAGGAAAGAGACTTCATCCAAAGATTTTTTTTCATCGTCATCTTGGGGAGACAAGGATTCATAAACCTGAATAGTGCCCAAATTTAACCTGCCTGAAACCTTCGAAGACTCAAGAATTAAGCCAAATTTATATACTCCTGTTTCATCAAAAGTGTGCTTGGGAGTAAATATTCCATCTCTTATCGGATGATCTGCCCGAGCCACAGATTTTTGGCCTGAACTTTCATTAATAAATTCTAATTCCAAAACACCTTCAGTAATGGGCTTGAAATCAGAAAGATCTGTTAAATGAACCCCAAAACTTATCTCTTCTCCGGGAGTGGGCATCTGGTATTCCATAAATACTTCCAGTTTTTCGCTCCACTCAGTCAAAGCAACAGAGTATTCATCGTCTCTGGCGGCATCTTTTTTTGATGTGCATCCGAATGCAGTCAGGAAAACCAAAACCACAAGGAAACATATGATTTTATCTTTCATTACATTTTCTCCACATTTAGTTCTGTACAAACCAATTTTTCGATACTAAATACTGAAATATTACTTTGCAGTGTATGATCAATGAATTCAATTATATTTTCCTTCCTCTTTTCCAATCTGTAATTTATCAAACCTTCTAATCTGCCATAATTTAGACGTTATAAGATATTATGTCAAGAAACTGAATAAAACCTCTAGTCCCCTCAATCCATTGAGGGCTTTATTAACCGGCTTCACCCATTCGGGGAGTGTGTACAGCTCCTCCTTTTGGCTCATGGGAAGAAGTTAGATGGTCTAATAAATGGGTTATGAGAAAAGCATGCGGTTAACGTATAAAGGAGCCTCAAAGACCTGGTACACTTTGGATGCTTCTGACTTAATTAAAACTCCGGTACCAGTCAACCACCTCTTTGCCGATCTCATCGGGGAGGTCTTCTTGAAGGTAATGTTTTCCTTTACCCAGATACACATCCTTCAGGTTCTTGAAATCTTGCTTGATCTGATCGACTTCCTTTTTTTTGGTGATGGCTCCGGGTTTCGCCCAGAGTAACAATTTGGGTATGTCGGATTGTTTCAGTTTCTCGTAATATCGCTGAACGATTTCTGCGTTATCCGCTGGATGGCCGTCGATCGGGATCTCATTAGGCCAAACCAGCACCGGCTTCCGACTTGATTCCTCAAGAAAAGGCTTTCGATAATGATCCATTTCCTCTTTTGTCAGTTTCCGTACCGTAAAACTTGGCAGGACTTTTTCTATAAAAAAATTATTTTTAACGATCATCTTGGGCCCTTTTGTGGGATGCCGAAATCTTTTAAAAAGAAATCGTGCCAAAAGAGGGAATTCTTTCCAGTGCACGGGCCTTGTTACTGCCTCCATGAAGACTATACCTTTGACATTGGTTTCATTATTCATGGCGTAGTTGAAGCCAATGGCTGATCCCCAGTCATGCATTACAAGAACGATGTTATTAAGATCAAGTAGTCGGATAAACTCATCGATATACCTGATATGAGTGGAAAATCTGTAGTCAATATCGGGCTTGTCCGATTTTCCCATCCCGACCAGATCGACTGCGATCACTCTTCCCAAAGGCTTGATGTGAGGAATGATATTCCTCCAGAGATAACTCGAAGTCGGGTTGCCATGCAGAAAGAGGAATGGGGTTCCCTCTCCCTCATCTATGTAATGCATTTTCGAGCCTAGGACCTCCAGAAATTTTGATTCAAACGGAAATTCTGCTGAAATCATTTTTTCTCCTTTACCGGTGATCGGATTAGCCATTGCTTAGAGCGCTAATCAAAAACTCTCTCATCGGTTTTGCAGCTAAATAATAATCCATAAAGATATCCACCAAACTGGGGTCCAGGATCAGGTTAACATCCAGTTTGGCGTAATAATAAAAGGCTTTGTTGAATAAAAGAGGTTGTTTCTCTGCCGCGTCATTAAACTCGGCCGGGATTCGCTTGTTTTTATCGCCATGGATTCTGCCGTATTTGTCCTTAAAAACCCGGTCGGCCAACCGCTTTGAAAATGTGTCCGGATGTTCGGAAATATATTTTCTGATACTGTACAACCTGTCTTTCTCGAGAGTGTGAGCCCCTCCGTATATCATTATATTCGCTTCGCCCATGGAGAAAAAGATGCCGGGGAAATCCTTGTCTTTTTTTCCGGTCCGTGAAATGAGTGCTGACATCTGAGTCTTGTATGGAGTCTTGTCCTTGGAAAAGCGAAGGTCCCGATTGATCCTGAAAATCGACTCTGCCGGTGTGATTTTAACTTCAGGATCATCAGCCTGTATTTTTTTGATCATCCTTTCCACGAAGGAATGGAAGGGAGTCTTTACAGAAACTTCATACCTCTTTCTGTTTTGATCGAACCATTTTTTGTTATTGTTTTGAGATAGTTCTTTAAAGAAATCGATAAAATCTGCTGTAAACATAGCCATATTTAACTCCCTTAGATTATGAGAATCTTCTATGTAACTGGCTCTCCCTCTTGGGCAGATGCCTCATTTGACAGACTGACTGCGTAATAAAGTGAAGCGAAAGCCATGCTTATCCACATAATTGATAGGATGATTCCTATACCGAAGCAAATCAAACCGGCAATACAAATGGGAACGGCCAGTAAGCCGATAAGGAACACCTTCCCAGCATGCCCATTGGTCATGTTCCAGCTAGTCTTGACCGCCTCGATTACTTCCATCTTCCGATCCACCACGAGGTAAGGAGTAAAAGCCAGCTTACAGGCAAATATGATTCCGGGCACTATTAACAGAATAAACCCAATAATAACAATAACAGTTACCAGCAGGGCGGCCAAAACAGCATTCCAATAGCTTTGAAATGCTTCGAACATATTCTTTATCTCCAGCCTGTCCCCCCTGGCTGCCTTGAGATAGGAAAATGAAACGCCGTAGTTTACTGGCCAAACGAGCAGAATAGTGTAGACTGCTCCGAAAAGGCCTAGAAAAGGAACCTCTGCGCCTTTACTCCAACCACTCATCCCACTGGGGATGCCAATGACGAAGCCAATGATACCTATTAAGAACAGCTCCAGGAAATACTTCCAGAGTTGTCGCCACCCATTCCCATAAGACGAACCAACCCCAGGTACTAAAATACTCAATCTTTGTTCGCTCTGCTTTCTACCTTCAGCCATATAAGCCTCCTTTCATCCGCATTCAGATAGTTGAATTTGAGTTTATTTTTATCTGGTTAAATTGTCAATACTGGCGACCTCCGCCCCTTCGAATCCAATCTCCGCTACGAAGACAAAGAAAGGAACAATTTTATTTGGTCTTTTTCATACTGAGGTGATAAATACTCAAATTTTTTTATAGGAATTTGCTTTTTTGGGTTGCAACAATTCTCTCAATTTTTGTTCGGATTTCACTTACTGACACCTTTAAGATTTATATATAGAGATGAATGTCAAATATAGGAAAAAGCAAGAATAGAGGCGATAAAAGGTAAAGATATTCTTAAAGAGGGAAAACCTGATTATTATTGATCTATTAGATAATCATAAAATTTGCTTCATTCAACGAATTTGGTCACGGATTTGGTCACTAAAAACGAAAGAGAGGCAGGTAAGCGATTGGAAAAAAGTGGTGGGCACAGGCTTTGAACCTGCGGCCATTACGGTAAAACAAAATGCGAGCTTAACCTTACACTGGATTTTTGACCTTAAAAGCTTTAAATTTAGAAGTAAGGAATGAAAATTTTTTGAAATATAAAAACCAATTTCAAGAAGGAGTAATCTTATGCTATCAAAATTAAGAAAATGTTTTTTGGCTATCCTTATTATGTTGGCTTTGGTCTCATCGGCCTTGGCTCCAAATGAAAAAAAAGGTGCAAACTGGCCGAGTTTCCGCGGGCAATATGCACGAGGGATAGGAGGAAATTTTTCAACTCCCGTATCCTGGAATATCGATAATTCAAAAAATATCAAATGGATGACACCAATTCCCGGCTTAGGTCATTCAAGTCCGATTATATGGGGCAACCGGATATTCGTAACGACTGCCATCAGCGGGAAAGAAGATCCGGAATTGAAAGTAGGACTTTATGGCAGTATAAAGCCAGTAGATGATGAGACAGCCCACCAGTGGAAAGTGTATTGCCTCGACAAAAATTCAGGAAAAATATTGTGGGAAAAATTGGCACACAAGGGCATACCAAAAGTAAAGCGGCATCCCAAATCAACTCACGCCAATTCTACACCCGCAACTGATGGGAAGTATGTTGTTGCCTTTTTCGGGTCTGAAGGGCTTTATTGCTATGACATGAAAGGCAAATTGATCTGGAAAACAGATTTTGGCATTCTAGATTCGGGTTTTTTCGTCGATCCTTCAGCTCAATGGGGATTTGCCAGTTCTCCAGTCATCCATGATGGCGTTGTTGTTGTGCAGTGTGATGTTCTAAGCTTTGCATTTCTTGCCGCTCTTGATATCAAGACAGGAAAAGAAATTTGGCGGAGCCCCCGGGAAGATGTGCCTACCTGGAGTACGCCGACCATTCATGTTGGCAGCCAGAGAACACAGATTATTGTCAATGGATTTAAACATGTTGGTGGGTATGATTTTAAGACAGGAAAAGAATTGTGGAAAATAAAAGAGGGTGGCGATATTCCTGTTCCGACACCGGTAGTCGCCCATGATATGGTTTTTATAAATAGCGCTCATGGGAAGCTGTCACCCATATATGCCATAAAACTGAGTGCAAAAGGTGATATATCCTTGCAGGCAGGAAATACATCGAACGAGTATATCGCCTGGAGCGTTAGACGCGGCGGAGCCTATCTGCAAACTCCGCTTGTTTATGGTGAATATCTCTACAATTTAAGAGGGAACGGTTCATTAACTTGCTACCGTGCCAAGACAGGCGAGCTCGTATACCAAGAAAAACTCGGGGATATGGCCAGTTTCTCCGCGTCCGGCATTGCCGCTGATGGGAAATTATACTTTTCTGGAGAAAACGGAGATATTTTTGTTGTCAAAGCAGGGCCCGATTTTGAAGTTTTAAGTACAAATTCAATGCAAGATATCTGTATGGCAACACCAGCTGTTTCGGAAGGTGTTTTATTTTTTAGAACGCATCATTTTCTAGCAGCTGTTTCGGATCAATGAATTTTAAGCTGAGGAAAGGTTTTAGACATGAATAAGAAGAGTAAGATTCCATTGAAAATTAAATGGCGGGTTCCTCTTTACATGAAATTTTGCATTCTATCTTTGTGCCTCATTGTTCTGGCTTTCGCCAATAAAAATGAACTTAAGGATAGTGGAAAGGATTATGCTTCGGTTCAAAAAACGTCCAAGATCATTCAAGGCAGCGGTAACTGGCCTTCGTTTCGTGGAGAACATGCTAGGGGTGCCGTTGATTTGCAAGATCTTCCTGATACATGGGATGGAGAGAGCGGCAAAAACATTAAATGGAAGACACTTATTCCAGGGCTTGCGCATTCCAGTCCAAGCATCTGGGGTGAGAAACTTTTTGTCACTACGGCCATCACCAGCCGAAAAAACGCATCATTTCGTCATGGGCTGTATGGCGCCGGGGATGCCTCCGAAGATCGCTCTCATCATCGTTGGTGTCTCTATTGCCTAGATAAAAAAACGGGTGAATTTATCTGGCAGCGCACCGTTGTTGAAGGGATACCAAAAGACAAACGTCACATTAAATCCACATATGCGAATTCCACCCCGGCGACCGATGGTCGTTACATCGCTGTTTTTTTTGGTTCTCATGGATTGTATGTCTATGATATGAGCGGGACTTTAGTCTGGAAAAAGGATCTTGGAAAAATTGATTGCGGGGCATATGATAAACCTTCGTTTGAGTGGGGCCCTGCAAGCTCACCGATCATCTACAAAGACATGGCAATTGTCCAATGTGATACGCAAAAAGAATCATTTTTAATCGCTTGTGATATCAAAACTGGTAGAACCCTTTGGAAAACGATGAGAGATGAACTTCCTTCCTGGGGAACACCGACAATAGTTTTAGGTGAGGAAAGAGATGAGCTGGTGACGAATTCATCAAATTTTATTTATGGCTATGATCCGGAAACTGGAAAAGAACTTTGGCGGCTTGGAGGAAGCTCTAAAATCACGGCTCCGACACCAATATTTTTTGAAAACCTGATCGTTGTCTGCAGCGGACGACGTCCTGAGGCACCGATTTTTGTAATAAAGACAGGTGCGAGTGGCAATATTTCCCTTAAAGATAATCAAACGAGCAATGAGTTTATTGCCTGGACCGGGACTCGCCGCGGACCTTATATGCCCACGCCTATCATCTATCGAGGATACCTCTATGCCCTCCGAAACAATGGTTGGCTTGACTGTTATGATCTACGGACTGGGGAAGAAATCTACCGGAAGAGTATCCCGCATGCAGGAGGAGGCTTTAGCGCTTCTCCTGTAGCGGCTGATGGCCTATTATATCTTTCTGGTGAAGATGGAGATATCTTTGTTGTGAACTCTGGATCAGAATTCAAACTTATGGCAACAAACAAGATGGGGGAATTGCTCATGGCTACACCGGCCATTTCAAAGGGGATGATATATGTTCGAGCCGAACATCACTTATTTGCCATTGGGCGATAGATGTAGTGTGGGAAAACTTAATTCTAGTCCTAAGGTTATGTGTCAGGCAGGAAAAAAATAATTACTCGGTGAAACAGGATCTCTAATGAATAAAAATGCGGAATCAGTACTATAAAATGTCAGAATCTTTACAGGTTCGATTTCGCTCCGGTACAAAAACTTGACGGAGAATAATCCCTCTAGTATATTATTAATTCTGTAGGATTAGTATGAAATTATTTTTTTTATGCGAATTTCTATTGATAATAAGGCTGAATGGTTCGTAGATTAAAAAAATAAGATAATATATCAATCGGACAGAATGATCGAGAATAGGAGAAGCAGTAAAATTTTTTGAGGTGAGATATGAGGAAAATGGTCGCCTTTACCTGCGGCACGGCGACGCTTTAATGGTCTATCATATTGCTAAATAAATGAATGAAAAAGTAGTCAACCTCGTCACCGCTTCCGGGGCAACCTTCATAGGACTGGTTTTTCTTACCTGGTGGCTCCTCTATAATCCGGTCAGGGATTTCGTGGAAAGCGTTCCGGGCATGGACAACCGACCTCCGGGATTCAAAAGCCGGAGCGAAGCAGTGGATATTGGTGCCTATTTCGCCAGTTTTGACGGGATTCCTTCCGGGATTCAGGGAAGCTGGCCGAGGTTCAGGGGAGCCGATTTCGACAATATCAGCAAGGAAAAAATCAGACTTACCAGCAGTTGGGGCGATGCAGGACCGGACATTCTCTGGTCCATCGACCTGGGGGAAGGCCATGCCGCTCCAGTTGTTTCCAATGGAAGGGTTTATATCCTGGATTATGACGAAGATGAGAGGGCGGATGTTTTACGATGTTTTTCTTTCGACGATGGAACGGAGATTTGGAGACGGGGCTACGAACTGCGTGTGAAAAGGAATCACGGGATGTCACGGACTGTTCCTGCTGTGACAGATAAATATGTTGTGACTATCGGACCGAAATGCCACGTCATGTGTGTGGATGCCGTTTCCGGTGATTTCAGGTGGGGAATCGATCTTGAAAGGGAATACGGAGCTGAGGTGCCTTTGTGGTACACCGGTCAATGCCCTCTTATAGACGATTCTTTGGCGGTTATTGCGGTTGGAGGAAGGTCGTTGATCATTGCCGTCGATTGCGAGACCGGCGAGGTTGTCTGGGAAGTGCCTAATCCCAATGACTGGAAAATGTCACATTCGTCTATCATGCCGTTCTTTATCCAGGGGAAGAAGATGTATGTTTACTGTGCGCTAGGGGGAATTATAGGGATTTCAGCTGAGAAAGAGACAGCTGGCGAGATATTATTTGAAACCAATTTGTGGGATCGAACTGTCATTGCTCCTTCTCCAATCCATATAGGTGATGGAAGAATCTTCGTTACGGCTGGATATGGCGCCGGAAGCATGATGTTGAAACTAAACTTTGAAGATGGTTCTTTTTCGGCAGAATCTCTTCAAGAATTAAAGCCCGGAGAGGGGATAGCATCGGAGCAGCAGACTCCGGTTTTTTATAAAGGTCATCTATTCTCTCTTTTACCTAAAGACGCTGGACCTCTTCGCAATCAATTTGTCTGCTACCATCCGGATGACTGTAGCCAGATTCTCTGGTCCAGCGGGAAGACGAATCGCTTTGGTTTAGGACCATATATCGTTGCTGACGATAAATTCTTTATTCTAAGCGACGATGGAATTTTAACAATACTGAAGGTAAGTACCAGAGAATATGTTCAACTTGCCCGGGCAAAGGTTCTGGATGGAGTCGACGCCTGGGGGCCACTCGCTTTAGTAAGCGGCAGGCTGCTTGCCCGGGATTCGCGCCGGTTGGTCTGCATCGACTTAAGGGCCGGTTTTTAGTCTGGAGGCTATGATATGCTTTCTTTTAAACAGAAAAAAAAGCGCTTGTTAACCATCGCAGTCATCGCTGTCTCGGTGGCCGGGATTCTCTACTTTGGCTATAAGGCCATCCGCGATAATTCAGCACGGAGTCAAGGGAATCCTTTCGAATACGATATTGAGGACTTTAAAAAAAGTGGTGCTGCTCTGGTTCACTACACAGAGGTCGGTCAAATACACATTGAGTTGAGGTTTGTCTCCGGAGTTTCGGTCGGCCCGGATGACAGAATTTACGTGTCTGGGGATGATTCCCTGCTCATTTTCAATGGAGACGGAATCCTTCATTCCACAATATCCATGGTTGGACCAGCATACTGTCTTTTTGTGGATAAGAACCACGATTTGTATCTGGGAATGGATGATCATGTTGAAGTTTATGATCGGAGGGGAGCCAAGAAATCCAGCTGGGAGTCATTGGGAGAGGAGGCCATAATCACTTCGATCGCTGTTTCAGAAAATAACGTCTTTGTGGCAGATGCGGGGAATCACATTGTCTGGAAATTAGATAAATCCGGAAACCGGCTGAAAAGAATCGGTGAGAAAGACGAAGCCAGGGATATCCCCGGATTCATAATCCCCAGCCCCTTTTTCGATGTGGCTCTGGACCCGGATGGGTTTCTTTGGGTCGCCAACACCGGGCGCCATTCGCTTGAAAATTATACAAAGGATGGAGACTTCAGAACGTCCTGGGGCGAGTTTTCCATGGAGATCGAAGGGTTTAGTGGATGCTGTAACCCGTCACACTTTGCCATTCTAGAGGACGGCTCCTTCGTGACCAGTGAAAAGGGCCTGGCCAGAGTTAAAGTCTACAACCGGATTGGGGAGCTTGTTTCTGTTGTCGCCCTGCCGGATCAATTCATCGAAGGTACGGTCGGCCTGGATCTGGCCGTGGATTCGTCACAGAGGATCTATGTCCTGGATCCGAGGCAAAAATTAGTACGGATATTCGAGAAAAAACAACTTTGAGCCGGGAGAACACCATGATGAAAGATTTTCAGAAGACAAAAAACAGACGTGAGTTTTTAAGGGATGGATTGCGGGCTGTCTTGTTCGGCGGTCTCGCCTTTACTGGCTTGTTCCTGGGATGGAAAGGACATTCTCTCTCGGGAATAGAACCATCCTGTCTGGTTCGTTTGCCCTGTCAGGGTTGTTCGAAACTTCCTGACTGCCAAGTGCCCAGAGCCATTGATACAAGGCAGAAGCCACATGATCCCCGAATTCAGTCTTTAAAAACGAAGAGAAAAGACTGAGATGATAGATAAAACATCAAAAAAACCGCTAAAGCGACGGGATTTCATCCGGAAAAGTCTCCATGCTGTGGCAGGTCTCACAATCGGAGGATTGGCTGGAATATTGTTCAGCAAGTCTTCTTCCGAAGAGATGGTCTGGCAGCTTGATCCCAATATCTGTATTCAGTGTGAAAAATGTTCGGTTAATTGTGTTTTACCTCACTCCGCTGTGAAATGTGTCCATTCCTATTCGGTGTGCGGTTATTGTGACCTTTGCAGCGGGTATCTCCAGCCTGGTACCAAAGTGAGAGATACAGGGGCGGAAAGCCAGCTCTGTCCATCCGGTGCGCTTAAGCGGACGTACGTTGAAGATCCCTATTTTGAATACACGATCGATGAGAAATTGTGCGTCGGATGCGGCAAATGTGTGAAGGGTTGTAATTCTTTCGGAAACGGTTCTTTATATTTACAGACACGACATGATCGCTGTCTGAACTGCAATCAATGCTCCATTGCCAGAAGGTGCCCTTCCCAGGCCTGGAATCGCGTGCCTGCCAGCCGGTCCTATATTCTCAAGGGTGATGAGAAGAAAAAGTTTTTGAAAAGCTAAAAATTTTAGAGAGGCAATCCATGATAGAGTCTGAAAAAAGAGCCCCAAAGAAAAGGATATTCTGACTGAAAGGTCATTTGAATGAGATATAAGTCGAGACGATCAAAGCTATTCATCGTTGCTTTGTTGTTTCTTTTCCCTCTGCTAGGACTGTCCCAGGTCCCGGAACGCGTCCCAAAGCCCGATTTTGAAACAGATTATATCCGGCCCGATTTTCTCACCCCCACACCTCGAGCCACTGCTTTGGAATACATAGATATAGGAGTCCTCATCGTGGCTCTTTTTCTGGCCACTTATTTCGCTCACAAACAAAGATCGCGGCAGAACATCTTCCTGTTGATGGTGTTTTCTCTCGCCTATTTCGGGTTTTACAGAAAGGGATGCATTTGTCCGATCGGTGCCATACAGAACGTAACCTATGCGTTGTTCAACCCGGCCTACGCCATTCCTGTATTCGTCATTGTATTCTTTGTTCTTCCCCTTGTGTTGGCCTTGTTCTACGGTCGCACTTTCTGTGCCGCCGTATGTCCTCTCGGGGCGATTCAAGATGCCGTGGTCCTCAAGCCCACCAACGTACCAGGAGGGCTGGCTGCCGTCTTGAGTGTTCTTCCTTACCTTTATTTGGGACTGGCAGTCCTGCTGGCAGCAACCGGTGCAGGATTTATTATCTGTCAGTATGATCCATTCATCGGTTTCTTCCGTTTTGGCGCGGATTTTAATATGGTAATTTTTGGCCTGTCCATGCTCTTGCTGGGAACGGTTGTCGCCCGTCCATACTGCCGGTTTCTTTGTCCTTACGGCGTGCTGCTGAACTGGATGTCCCGTCTGTCAAAGAGGCATGTCGGGATTACACCAGATGAATGCAATAATTGCCGGTTGTGTGAAGAATCCTGTCCGTTTGGAGCGATAAAGAAACCTGACGAAGCGGCACCGCCGGCAAACAGAGAAGCTGAGGTCAAAAAACTTGCATTCATAATCGTTCTGCTTCCTATCGTTGTGTTTGGCAGCGGCTGGATCGGATCTCGATTAGAAATCCCGCTGTCCCGCCTGCATGCGAACGTCTCTTTGGCCGAAGAGATTCTGCTGGAGAATTCAGGCCAGAGAACAGAGCTGACAGATGAAACAAAAGCGTTTAGAGCTTCGGGAAAGCCGACTGAAGAATTATTTGCGGAAGCAAGCGCCATTCAGCGTCAGTTTAAGGTTGGAGGATGGATTTTAGGGGGATTTATAGGATTGATCCTCTGTCTAAAGCTTATCAACCTTTTTATGCGGAGGAGACAATCGGAATATTACGTAGATAAAGGAACGTGTCTCAGCTGCGGGCGATGTTTTTCTTACTGCCCGTACGAACAGGTTCGGTTAGGAATCATAACTCCCAAAGAAGCAGAAAAAATGGGATCCAAAGAAGTGAAAATAAAACAGTTCAGGGCGTAAGATAATGGCTAAACAGGCTGAAGATAATAGAAGAAAAAACAGGGCGAAACTGTGGTACAACATAGCCAAGAGGATTGCCATTGTTGCCGCCGTGCTGGCAGGGATACTCAGTGTCTTGATGATCGTCAATTACTTGCAGACTAAATCTGTCGATCCGATGAACAGCAAGGCCATCGCTCAGTTAATGACACAACTCCAGGAAAATCCAAGCGATACGGCTTTAAAGGAACAAATCCGGGCGCTTGATCTACTGGCCAGAAAAGCTTATTTCATTTATCAATGGCAGATAAGGACAGGAAGTTATCTGCTCTTTGCGTTTGTGCTTATTCTTCTGCTGGCTTTGAAATACATGAGTTCTCTGCAGCCCCGGTTACCCGACTTGAGCAAAAGCCCTGAGCCGGATGAAGCCCGGGAAAACAAGTTCATCTCTCGAAAGTACATCCTCTTTGGTGGACTGGGATTGTTTATCCTGGCCTTTATTCTCGGTATTATCTCCCAGACTGATTTGAAAAACATAGGTATCGTCAAAACTAAAGGAGGTCAGGGAGCCGCTGTTTTTCCCAGTATCGAAGAGATAAGGAATAACTGGCCCGGGTTCCGTGGTCCGGAAGGAATCGGAGTGGCCTATCACACAGATGTGCCCCCGGAATGGGATGGCCCTTCGGGTCAGAACATTCTTTGGAAAACACCAATTCCTCATCCCGGCTATAATTCACCCATCATTTGGGCAAAAAGAATCTTTCTTTCAGGAGCCGATAGAAGAACACAGATTGTCTATTGTGTTGATGCCGATTCAGGGGAAATTCTGTGGCAAAAGGAACTCAATGACATTCCCGGATCCCCTGAGCGGCGGCCCAACGTTACAGAGGATACAGGTTATGCCGCCCCTACGATGACGACCGACGGGCAGAGGATTTTTGTTCTGTTTGCGACCGGCGATATCGCCTGTCTCGATTTTGAAGGAAATCGGATTTGGGCAAAAAACCTGGGAATGCCTGATAATCATTACGGGCATGGGTCGTCGTTGATTACATATCGAGATCTAGTGATTATTCAGTTCGATCAGAACACGGGGGGGCGTCTTCTTGCCTTGAAAACCCTCACCGGAGACCTGGCGTACGACCAGCCCCGGGATGTAGAGATTTCGTGGGCTTCGCCTATACTGGTGAATACGGGAAGCCGGACAGAGCTCATTCTCAATTCCAACCCGTTCGTGATGTCTCACGATCCACAAACTGGACAGGAGTTATGGCGAGTGAGATGCATGCAAGGGGAAATCGGCCCTTCTCCAGCTTATGCGGCGGGGATGGTCTACGTGGTTAACGACTATGCCCGTCTGGCCGCTATAAGACTTGGGGAGACTCCGGATGTAGTCTGGGAATACATCGATGACCTCTCGGAGGTATCCAGTCCTCTGGCTACAAATGATTTGGTCATCATGGCTGCCAGTTACGGGGCGGTGACATGTTTTGATAAAAAGACCGGAGAGAGATTATGGATTCAGGATTTTAGTGAGGGATTCTATTCGTCTCCGGTCTTAGTCGGTGATTCTGTTTATCTAATGGATGTGTCAGGCGTCATCTATGTCTTTAAGGCAGAGAGAGAATTCAGACTTATAAGCCAGCACGAATTAGGTGAAAGGGCAGTAACCATCCCCGCTTTCATGCACAACCGGATCTACATCCGTGGAGAGAAGAATTTGTTTTGCATCGGAGATTAAAACGGCTATGAAACCGGAGACAGAAAGCATCAACTCTTTTATCGATCGGATTGTCGATGAAATCGGCACTAAAGCCGGCGACGTTATCCCCATTCTGCATGCTATTCAAAGGGAATATAACTATCTTCCAGAATCGGCCCTGCGGAGGGTCTGCGATATCACGGATATATCGCCCGCTGCCATTACAGGCGTATCGACCTTCTACTCCCAATTCCGGCACACTCCGATGGGGCAGCACATCATCCGCGTCTGTGTCGGTACGGCCTGTCATGTCAAGGGCTCCGAATTGGTGCATGATGCCTTCTGCCGCGAACTGCATATCGGGGAAGGCCAGGATACTGATCCGGAAGGTCTATTCACTGTTCAAAAGATTGCTTGCCTTGGCTGCTGTACTATTGCTCCGGTTGTTCAGATCGATGATGTGACTTACGGGCATGTGAAAATAGAAGGTGTTGCCAATATTCTCCAGGATTTTTCCCATCACGAGAGCCGGAAAATAGTTGAATCCCGGGATCGCAAAATAAAAACTGAGGATGCCGGAGAGATCAAGATCGGGCTGGGTTCCTGCTGTGTAGCCAGCGGGAGCAGCCGGGTGCAGCAGGCTCTGGAAATGTGCCTGGAGGAAACCGGCGTCCGTACTCAGGTGAAAAGGGTTGGGTGTGTGGGGATGTGTCACCGGACACCGCTCTTAGAAGTGAGTGTGCCGGACAAAGACCCGGTTCTTTATGACAGCGTCCAGCCCGAAGATGTGAGAAGCATTATCCTCAAACACTACAGACCTAAGGCTTTCGGCCAGCGGATCAAAAACGCGGCCTTCAGTCTTATTGAAAAAATCATCGATGATCCGCATTCTGGCATGTTCACGCGTCATCCTCTTCATATGCGTGATCCGAGTATCCAGGCTTTTATGGGTAGACAGAAACATATTGCTACTGAGCATTCTGGTCAAATCGATCCCATCGACCTTCAAGAATATTGTTCCAAAGGTGGTTTTGAAGCCTTAGAACGCAGTCTTTCGGAGTTCTCTCCTGATGATGTCATCGATCAAGTCAAATCCAGCGGGCTGAGGGGGAGAGGAGGAGCAGGGTTTCCCACCGGACAGAAATGGCAAATAACGCAGCAAGCAAAAGATAATACGAAATTTATCATTATGAATGGCGATGAAGGAGATCCCGGGGCTTTTATGGACCGGATGATTCTGGAATCCTATCCGTTCCGGGTCATCGAAGGTATGATCATCGCTGCCTATGCCGTTGGCGCTCATGATGGATATTTTTACATTCGCGCTGAATATCCGTTAGCTGTCCAGCGGATCAAGGCGGCCCTCGAGCAGTGCCGGGAGGAAGGATTTTTAGGAGATGATATTTTAGGAAGTGGATTTTCGTTGCAGTTAAACATTTTGGAAGGAGCCGGCGCGTTTGTTTGTGGAGAGGAAACAGCGCTTATCGCTTCAATCGAGGGAAGGCGCGGCAATCCGAGCTTCCGTCCCCCTTATCCTGCTCAAAAGGGGCTGTGGGATCATCCGACGTTGGTGAGCAATTGTGAGACATTTGCCATAGTGCCCTGGATCATCCGCAACGGGGCTGATGCATTTGCTGAGTTAGGGACGAAAGAGAGTAAGGGGACTAAAGTCTTTTCCCTGGCCGGGAAAGTTGCCCGCGGAGGACTTATTGAAGTCCCGATGGGAATCACGATTCAAGAGATTGTCAAAGACATCGGCGGCGGCATCGAAAATGGGAGACAATTCAAAGCCGTTCAGATTGGCGGGCCGTCGGGCGGCTGCATACCGGCCGAACTGGCGCATACCAGAGTCGATTACGAAGACCTCACCAAGGTAGGAGCAATGATGGGCTCCGGCGGTTTACTGGTGATGGATGATTCAGACTGCATGGTGGATATCTCCCGGTATTTTCTATCTTTTACACAAAACCAGTCCTGCGGGAAATGTACGTTTTGCCGCATAGGTACACGCCACATGCTCCGTATTCTCGAGGACCTGTGTGCCGGTAAAGGGAAAGAGGAAGATCTTGTAAAGCTGGAGGAGATCGCCCATAAAACAAAACAGGGCAGTCTTTGCGGACTGGGGAAAACAGCCCCGAATCCTGTATTGACGACCCTGACTTATTTTAGAAAAGAGTATGAAGCTCATTTGAGAGGAACATGTCCGGCAAAGAGGTGTAAAGCTCTCATCACCTACACGATCGATGATACGTGTATCGGCTGTACAGTCTGCGCCCAGAAATGTCCGGTAGGCGCGATTGCAGTCACGCCTTATCAAAGACACATGATCGAGCAAACAGAATGCACGAAATGCGGGACCTGTAAACAGGTGTGTCCGACGGAGTCGGTGAACATCACATGAAGACCATCAAAATAACCATAGACAACCAGGACATTTCCGTTCCTGCAGACAGCTTAATCCTGGATGCAGCCAGGGAATTGAATATTAACATTCCCACACTGTGTTATCTAAATGGATATGAGTGGTTCACGTCCTGTATGATCTGTGTCGTTCATGAGGTGGGAACAGCCCGCCTGCTCCCCTCATGTTCGGCCACGGTTGCCGAGGGGATGCGGATCGAGACCGAGAATGAAAAGGTCCTGGAGGCTCGGAAAGATGCACTGGATTTTTTATTGAGCGAGCATGTCGGAGATTGTGATGCACCGTGCCGCCGTGCCTGTCCAGCCCATATGAACATTCCTCTGATGATCAGGCAGATTAAAGATGAACAGCTCGAGGATGCGATCAGAACAGTGAAGAAAGATATCGCCTTGCCTGCGGTTTTGGGACGAATCTGTTCGGCGCCCTGTGAAAACGGGTGTCATCGAAAATCCTATGACAGCGCTGTTTCAATCTGTTCTTTGAAAAGATATGTGGCGGATGTTGATCTGGCTCAAGAGCCTCCTTTCTGCCCCGCCTCAAAAGCAAATTCAGGAAAAAAAGTCGCCATCATCGGGGCGGGACCGGCAGGCCTATCTGCGGCCTATTATCTTCTTCAAGACGGCCATGCCTGTCATGTGTATGACAGTAACCCTCAACCAGGGGGCATGCTTCGTTATGGTGTTCCCGATGAGGACCTGCCCCAAGCCGTCCTTGATCTGGAGATAGAACGGATTGCAGAGCTAGGAGCCGAATTTTTAATGGAGCGCGCTCTTGGCACCCAGTTGAGATGGGATGATATGAGAAAGACATACGATGTGGTCATCATAGCCGCTGGCAAAATAGACCCCCGGGTGTTTGAGACTTCAGGGCTTGAGCTTTCCCCCCGGGGCATAAGTATCAACACCAAGACTTTTGAAACGAGTGTTCCAGGTGTTTTCGCTGGCGGGAATGCCGTTTCAGAATCTCGTATGGCCATCCGGGCAGTTGCTCATGGCAAGAATCTGGCCTATTCTGTGAATCAGTTTTTAGAAACCGAAGCTGTTACCGGCCCGCCGCGGCGATTCCATTCCAGGCTGGGAAAAATTGGTGAAGAAGAAGTAAGCGAATTCATGAAAGAGGCGGAAGGGGACGAAAGGATAATTCCGAAAGGCGGTTTAAAGGATGGTTATAAGGATGAGGAGGCTGTCAGGGAGTCGCGACGTTGCTTTGGCTGTGACTGTCGAAAGCCGGATTCCTGCAAATTGCGGCAGTATTCAGAAGTGTATCAGGCCAATCAGCGCCGCTTCACTTTCGTAGAGAGGAAGAGATTTCAAAAAAACATCCAGCATGACCACGTCATTTATGAACCTGGAAAGTGCATCAAATGCGGATTGTGCATACAGATCACAAAAAAGGCTGGTGAAAAACTCGGTTTAACTTTTATCGACCGTGGATTCGATGTTCGCGTCGAGACTCCGTTCGGAGAGCCACTCAGCCAGGGGCTGAAAAAGGTGGCCGGAGACTGCATCTCGGCCTGTCCCACAGCAGCGCTTTCCTGGAGGGACCGGAATAGGGAAAAAGCATCTCCAATTGAGTGATGAGAAATGAGGAAATATAGATATATCGTATTCCTGTTTTTATTCTCAGTTCTATTGATAGCTTGTTCGAAAAAAGAGGTTGCCAAGAGGATTATAGATGTTGAGAAGGTGAGTTGGCCTATTTTTCGAGGAGATTCCAGGTTATCCGGAGTGGCGGCCGATGAATTGCCTGAAGAGTTGACTTTATTGTGGTCTTTCAAGACTGAGTCATGGATAATCTCGTCCCCGGTTATGGGTTTCGGCCGAGTCTATATCGGTTCGAGCGATGGAAAAGTGTATTCGATAAACCTGATAGATGGGAGTAAAGTCTGGGAGTTCGATACCGGAGACGACATCGAAGCCTCACCTTTACTCCTGGATGGAGCCATTTACGTTGGAAATCTGAGCGGAGAGTTCTTTTCCCTGGACGCGCATACAGGACAGGTTCGATGGAAATATAAGTGCCAAAACTCCATCTACGGCTCAGCCAACTGGGTGAGAGACCCGGATAATAAAAAACTTTTGATACTGGTAGGAAGCTATGACAACAGGTTATACTGTCTTGAGGCGGCAACAGGAAAATTGAATTGGTCGTACGAAACCGATAACTATATCAACGGAACTCCCGCCACAGACGGTGTTCACGTTGTCTTTGGCGGCTGTGATGAATTGCTCCACATTTTATCTATCTCTGATGGAACCAAGGCAGGAGAAGTCTGGGCTGGCTCTTACATTCCCGCTTCTGCTGCCTTTGTGGAAAACAGAGCTTATCTTGGACATTATGATAATAAACTGGTTTGTATTGACACTGATGAGAAAAAAATTGTCTGGGAGTACGAAGATAAAGACCATCCGGATGCATTTTTTTCTTCTCCTGCCGTAGGAAAAGACCGTGTTCTCATCGGGTCACGTGATGGATATCTGCATTGTGTAAACCGGAAAAACGGCGAAAAAATTTGGGCCTGGCAAAGTCGCGACGACATAGACAGTTCACCCGTTATCTCTGGAAATAAAGTTGTAGTCGCGTCGATGGATGGAAGACTCTATGTTGTTGATCTAAAGGATGGAAAGGAAATCTGGTCTTATGAGATCGGTGCGGCCATCTTCGGCTGCCCTGCTGTGGCAGGAGGATTCATCGTTATCGGTGCCGACGATGGACGGATCTATGCCTTCGGAGAAAAGTTATGAAAGTTGCGTATGTAACCCCTGGATCCGGCCAGAGATTCTACTGTCAGAACTGTTTCCGAGATACCGCATTACTCCAGTCGCTGGCTTCCCTCGGGCATGATGTGGTCAAGGTTCCCATGTATCTCCCTTCAGATCTGGAAGGGAATGCAAATATAACTGAAACGCCGGTATTTTATGGCGCTATCAATGTCTTTCTCAAAGAAAAATTGCCCTTTTATAGGCATGCTCCTGAATGGATAGAACGTATGTTCGATTCTTCTGTTTTACTGCATCTGGCAGCAAAAAAATCCGGCTCAACGCGCGCCACCGGACTCGAAGAAATGACACTATCCATGCTGCACGGGGAAAGGGGAAGGCAGGCGTCAGAGCTGGACCATCTTATCCGATACCTCAGGACTGAGATAGCTCCGGATGTCGTTCATCTCTCGAATTCCCTGTTACTCGGACTGGCCCACAGACTCAAAAATGATCTGGGGACAGGTGTAGTGTGTTCACTCCAGGATGAGAATGAATGGGTTGATTTGATGGACGAACATTACCAGAGTCAGGTCTGGAACTTAATGGCCGAAAAAGCCGTTGATGTCGACCTCTTTGTGACAGCCAGTCAGTTTTATTCCAAACAATCTCAAAATCAGCTGAAAATGCCTGCAGACAGGATAAGGGTGATATATGGCGGGATTGATTTTAAGGGGTACCAAAGATCAACTCTTCCCTTTGACCCTCCGGTCATCGGATACTTGTGCAGGATGTCTGAATACTTCGGACTGGGGATACTCGTTGACGCTTTTATCGAGTTAAAAAAAGAGAGCCGGTTTAAGGATTTAAGATTGCACCTGACCGGCGGTTACTCGAGCGATGATAAACCTTTTGTGAACAGACAGTTGAAAAAAATATCTGAACACGGTTTCGCTGAAGATGTAAGAGTATTCAAGGACTTCTGCAAGGACAGCCGGATAAAATTTCTCAAATCCCTGACGATGCTCTCTGTGCCTGTCCCTACCGGAGAGGCATTTGGCGCCTATCAAGTCGAAGCCTTGGCAGCCGGAGTTCCTATCGTTCAGCCGAATGTGGGCTGCTATCCAGAATTTATCGAGATGACTAAAGGCGGCGTCATCTATGAACCGAATACAAGCGAAAAACTGGCGACGGCCATAGCTTCCCTTCTTTCCGATCAGGAAAAAGTGAGAAAGCTGGGCGAACAGGGAAGAAGAGTCGTGCTGGAGCAATTTTCCATGGACCAGATGGCAAAAAATATTGAGGAGATTTATAACGATGTTGCTTGAACTCAAAAATATTTCCAAAAAATATGAAATTCCGTCCGGCGAGGGTCATACAACTGTCCTTAGGGACATCTCCCTTCAGATCATCCAGGGCGAATCGGTGGCTATTGTCGGGCCATCGGGATCCGGGAAAAGCACTCTTTTGAATATCATCGGTGCACTTGATAAGCCCACCTCGGGAGTGGTGATATTTGCGGGGAAAAATCTGGCTGACCTGGATGATGCGGAACTATCTCAAATCAGAAACCAGGAGATCGGTTTTGTTTTTCAACTCCATCATCTGCTTCCCCAGTGTACGGTTTTCGAAAATGTTTTGATTCCGACGATTCCTCCTGGATTGGAAAAAGAAGATGAGGACGTTCAGGAAAGAGCCACAGATTTACTGGGAAGAGTTGGCCTTGAAAAACACAAAGATTATTTTCCGGCGCAACTGTCCGGAGGTGAGATGCAGCGTGTGGCTGTCATCAGAGCCCTCATAAACAGGCCAAAGCTGATCCTGGCGGACGAACCAACAGGTTCTCTGGACAGGGAATCCTCCGAGAATCTTGGTCAACTTCTGGTCAAAGTGAATAAGGAAGAGGGGACAACCTTAATAACTGTCACTCATTCGATCGAGATTGCGCGGCTGATGGACAAGGTGTACAGACTCCAGGACGGGATACTAGAGAATGATCTAATCGAATGAATCTTTGGAAATTACTCTGGCGCAGCCTTGCCTATTATCGAAAAACACATCTCTGGGTCGTCCTAGGAACCCTGATAAGCACGGCCATGCTTGTCGGTGCCCTGGTCATCGGTGATTCTGTTCGCCACAGCCTTCAACAGATTGTGTCTGACAGGCTCGGAACGACGGAGTTTGCTCTATCTTCAGAGGATCGTTTCTTCGAGGCTCGCTTGGCAGATGACCTGGCGAAATCCCTCGGAACCACCGTTGCTCCCCTGCTTCAAACGAGAGGGATGGCCATAGCTGAGGGCGGGAAGCGCCGAGTCAACAGCATTCAGGTGGTCGGGATAGATGCCCGTTTTGGAGAGATGGGCGGTGCTGAGGATTTTTACAGTCAAATTGCTCCCGATGAAGTCATCGTCAACCGTCAGCTTGCAGAACGTCTGGGGGTAGAAAAAAACGATGAGATATTACTCCGGTTTCAGAAGCTGGATGCTATGCCCAAGGATGCACCTCTTTCTTTGGATTCTGAATCCGCGGTTGCCAGGCGCTTTCGTGTGAGAGGCATTGCCTTGGATTCTGAATTCGGAAGCTTTAATCTCAAGGCGGATCAAGTCATCCCCAGCACTGCGTTTGTTTCCTTGTCTGGCATATCGCGAGAAATGGGTTTTGCCCAAAAGGCAAATGTTCTGCTTGTTTCAGAAAGAGAAGGAAATCCTCTGGACATCCAGATAGTGAATGACGCATCCCGGGACGCCTGGACGCTTGCTGATTCCGGTCTTGAATTGAGGGAAATTCACGGCAAGACCATTGTCGAACTCAGATCGAGTCGAATCTTCCTGGATCCTTCTGTTGTCGACGGCGCCTTGAGTCTAAGCGAGTCGGCTCAGCCCATACTGACATATTTTGTCAACGAACTGCGCCGAGGCGAGAGATCAACGCCATATTCCTTTATCTCTGCCCCGGGCGCTCCCGTCGTTCCTCCTGACATGAAAGATGATGAGATCATCATTAATGAATGGCTTGCCAGGGATTTACAGGCGGGTGCGGGTGACCGGCTTCAGCTGACTTATTATATACTCGGACCAAGACGTGATCTGGAAGAGTTGAACTCTGATTTCAGGGTGAAGGCTGTAGTGCCGTTGAGAGGAATTTATGCGGATAAAGATTTACTGCCTGATTTTCCCGGCTTAGCAGACGAGGCAAACTGCCGCGATTGGAAGCCCGGGATACCTATAGATCTGGATAAGATCCGGGATAAAGATGAGGATTATTGGGACGATTACAGGGGAACTCCCAAAGCATTCGTGACTCTGGCCGCAGCTCAGAGGATGTGGGCCAACCGCTTCGGGAATGTTACGGCAGTACGGTTTCCAGGTTTAAAAAAGGACGATGTACAGAAGAATCTTAAGAAGGCCATAGATCCGTCCGGGCTCGGATTTATCTTCCGGGATCTTAAGAGTGAAGGGCTCCGGGCGAGTTCACAGTCCGTTAGTTTCGCTCAGCTTTTTCTTGGGCTGAGTTTCTTCATCATCGTCGCGGCTTTGTTATTGACAAGTTTACTGTTTGTTTTCAACACAGAAAATCGAACAGAGGAAAACGGGTTGTTTCTCGCCTTAGGATTTTCCTCGAAGGCCGTGAGGCGGTTGGTGCTGCGAGAAGGTGCAGTACTCGTGGTGCTGGGCAGTTTGCTGGGGAGTTTTGCGGGAATCCTTTATAACCTGCTCATCCTCAAGGCACTGGAAACAGTCTGGCGTGGGGCTGTGGGAACATCGGTACTCCATTTTCATTTCAAGTTATCCTCTATCCTTCTGGGGGCATCGGCCGGCATGGTTGCCGCATTGTTCACGATTTGGCTGGTGACCAGGAGACAGATCAGTCAGCCCATTTCCGGCTTGCAGAAGGGTCTGGCAAAGGTAGAGACAATCTGGAAAAAAAAGCCCGGGATGAGTCTGCTCGTCGGCATTTCATCCTTGCTTGCAGTCCTGTTCATCCTGGTAGTAACGGATGTTGGAAGAGGAGAAAACGCTTTTACGTTTTTCTTTATTGCTGGCTCCTTGCTTCTGGTCGGCGGGATGGCGTTGGCAAATGTCATGCTTTATAAATTGGGGAGAAACACAAGAGGAGTACCTCTCAGTCTTCTTAATCTCGGCGCTCGCAATAACGCAAGAAACCGGATGCGCAGCATCACCCTGATAGGTCTTCTGGCTTGTGGTGTATTCATCGTTTTCACTGTCGGAGCCAATCGTATCAATGCCCTTAAAGATGCCGAGAGAAAGGATTCAGGCACGGGTGGATTTGCTCTCTATGGGGAAAGTTCTATTCCTGTTCTGTATGACCTTAACAGCCAAAAGGGGAAGCAGTTTTATGGATTGGAGCGCCCAGGGACAATAGATGTGAGTTATGTCCAGTTTCGTCTGAAAGAAGGGGATGACGCGAGCTGTTTGAACCTCAATCGTGTTTCAACTCCTCCGTTGATCGGCGTCGATCCTGAAGAGCTAAGCAGGCGAAAAGCCTTTACGTTCGCTGAGACGACGGATGAGGTTAATCCGGGAAATCTCTGGTCGATCCTCGAACAAAATTTATCGGACGGGACTATCCCCGCAGTCGCCGACCAATCTGTTATCGTTTGGGGATTGGGCATGGCGGTGGGTGATTACCTGACATATCTGGATGAAAAAGGCGAGACCTTTCAACTCAAGCTTGTCGGGGGATTGGCCAATTCGATTTTTCAAGGGAAAATCATCATTTCCGAAAAAGCTTTCATTCAAAAATTTCCCTCTATAAGCGGGTACCGGCTCTTTCTTGTAGAAGCCCCCTTTGAAAAAATGGATGAAGTTAGAGAAAGCATATCCTGGGCCATGCAGGATCAAGGTCTGGATTTGATGGCTGCCTCTACCCGGCTGGCAGAGTTTAACACGGTGCAGAACACCTATCTATCCATTTTCCTGATTCTTGGCAGCTTTGGCTTATTATTGGGGAGTGTTGGTTTGGGGATAGTCGTCTGGCGCAATGTCAAGGAGCGACAGGGTGAACTGGCACTGCTCCGGGCTGTTGGCTTCACCAAGAAATCCATTCAAGCCATTATCTTATCTGAGCACATTGGGCTTTTAATCGCTGGGATTTTTTATGGAATTCTTGCTGCGCTGCTGGCGACTCTCCCATCCCTCTTGACTCCCGGTGCAGAAATCCCGTATCTTATTATATTCATAATATTAATAATTATAGGGCTGAACGGAACAATATGGACGTACTCGGCAGCGTATTTTGCGACGAAAAAGGATCTCATTCCAGCCCTAAGGAAGGAATAAGCGTTTTATACGTCTAAATAGAAAGCATGAAATGAATAAGAATCAACTTGGAGGAACGTCATGAAGAGAAAGAATGTATGTGCTGTCTTGACGCTGGCCGTTTGTATGACCGCAGGTTTGGCGCAAGCGCAGGAGAACTGGCCTCACTGGCGAGGACCTCATCACAACGGAATCAGTGATTCCACCGGCCTTCCCATGAAGTGGAGCCTGACCGAGAACATTGTCTGGAAGATATCTTTACCTTCATGGAGTGCTGCTACTCCGATAATTTGGGGTGACCGTATATTCATCACGTCTCCCTCTAAATCCGAGCCGAAAACAGAGCCGCCAGAACAGGATCAACAACAGAGAAGACGCAGGAGACCCAGCCTTGATCCCGGAGGCCCGGAGCTATTCCTGTTCTGCATTTCTAAAAAAGATGGCAAGATACTCTGGAAACGTGAGCTGGACAATAAGAACCAGATGCACCGCAAGCAAAACGACGCCACACCCTCACCTGTTACTGACGGGAAGCATGTCTGGGTGGTCACAGGGACAGGCAAAGTCACAGCCTTCGACATGAATGGCAAGCAAATCTGGAAGAAAGATCTTCAGCAGGAATTTGGCCCGTTCGGTCATAATTGGGGCTATGGTTCTTCGCCATTGCTGTACGACGGCAGTCTTATAGTTGAAGTCCTGCATGGCATGCGAACTGACGACCCCTCTTATATTGTATCTTTCAAGGCGAAGACAGGTAACGTTCAATGGCGGCAGGAACGGCCCACAGATGCCCAAAGAGAATCCCCCGATGCGTATACAACTCCGGTTCTTCTCAAACAGGAGGGCAAGACCCAGTTCGTTATTTCTGGAGGGGATTATGTCACGGGGCATGACTTCAAAACAGGAAAAGAGATTTGGCGGGCAGCCGGCTTGAATCCTTTGCGCCGGTCCAATTATCGCGTTGTTCCCACTCCCATCATCGTTGGTGGTCTGATCTATGCCCCAACCCGTAAAAAGCCTCTTTTAGCGCTGAGAGTTGGCGGGACAGGGGATATTACAGAAAGTCACCTTGCTTGGAAGTATGAGGGATCAGGTGCCCCGGATGTTCCTTCCCCCGTGTGCGATGGAAAACATTTTTACATGGTTGATGATCGTGGGCTGGTAACATGTTTGGACGCCAAGACAGGAGCCCTGATTTGGGGACCTGAGGCAACAACGGAAGGTATCGTGAGCGCATCTCCGATACTATCTGAAGGTAAGCTTTATATCTTGAACGAGAAAGCCGTGGCTTCCATCGTTTCTGTGGGGCCGGAGTTTAAGCTGCTGGCTACGAATGAACTGGACGGAACTTACACCTTAGCGTCACCCGCGGTTTCCGGGTCCCAGCTCTTTATCAGGACTTCCACACACTTGTATTGTATAAAGTCAAAATGAAAAGGAGAATAAAGATGATGAAAAAAACTGCAGTTTTGATGGGAATTATTCTTGTTTTTTCGAATCTGTTTTTTGCTGCAGAAAAATCCTCAGATTACGAAAAATACTGGCACCAATGGCGCGGGCCCTTCATGACGGGTGAATCACCTGGAGGGGATCCACCTCTCGAGTGGAGTGAGACCAAAAACATAAAATGGAAAATCGCCATTCCCGGCACAGGCCATGCCTCTCCCGTAATTTGGGGAGACCAAATATTTATACTGACAGCCGTTGAGACCGATAAAGTTGCTAAACCGGCTGAAGAAAGTGAACCCGCACCGCAGGCTCATCGCGGCATGCCGATTAACAGAACCACAAAGATCCATAGATTTGTTATTTTTGCGATCAACCGGCATGACGGTAAAATTCTCTGGGAGCGCACAGTTAAAGAAGAAGTACCACAAGAAGGGATCCACGAAATGGGCAGTTGGGCTTCGCATTCACCGGTGACTGATGGTGAACACATCTATGCCTACTTTGGTTCACGTGGTCTGTTTTGTTTTGATATGCTGGGAAATCTCAAATGGGATCGGGATTTTGGTCAGCTGAACAAAAGGATGAATTTTGGCGAAGGAAGTTCCCCCGCACTTTATGGGGATAGAATTATCGTGAATTGGGATCACGAAGGACAGTCGTTTATTATTGCTCTTGATAAAAAGACAGGCAAAAACATCTGGAAGGTGGATCGAGATGAAAGAACTTCGTGGGCAACGCCCCTTGTCGTCGAGAATAATGGGAAGCTCCAGGTAGTTACAAGTGCCACCAAGCTAGTGCGGAGTTATGACTTTACCACGGGAGAATTGATCTGGGAATGCAGTGGAATGACTCTGAATGCCATACCGTCGCCTATGGCGGCTGATGGAATTCTGCATGTTATGAGCGGCTTTCGGGGGAACGCCCTGCTGGCCATAGATCTATCAAAAGCCAAAGGTAACATCGTAGATTCCGACGCTATTGTCTGGAAACATGACAAAGACACGTCCTACGCACCTTCGGGACTGCTCTTCGATAATAAATTGTACTTTCTCAAGAGCAACAATGGGATCCTTTCCTGTTTTGAGGCCAAGAATGGGAAAGAATACTACAGCAGGCAGAGACTTGAAGGAATAGGAAATGTATTTGCTTCACTGGTCGGAGTTAAGGACAGAGTTTATGTCGTCGGTCAAAAAGGCACAATGTATGTGATTAAGCATGGCCCTGTATTTGAAGTTCTTGCCAAGAACAAGCTGGATGATAATTTTAGTGCGTCACCTGCAATCGTGGGCAGTATGCTTTACTTACGCGGCTATAAGAATCTTTACTGTATTGAAGAGAAAAATTGAACTGAATTTAAATCGTTCGTCATATCCTGCTTCGACAAAGAGCTTGCCAGAGAAACGGGACTCTCATACCAGACGCTTATTAATCTATATCTGAAGGATTGTGCTGAGAATCATAAGAAGCTAAGAGTTCAGTGGATTGAAACCAGTACTTAATCAGCAGCTAGGTTGTTGATGGAGAAAATCATATGGTGGGCGATACAGGATTTGAACCTGCGACTTCTGTAGTGTGTAGGTAGCTAGGTCATTTTTGCGCTTGCACTGGCCTTGTGTAGACTACCTCACCTCCGATAACTGTCATTTCTGGTTCGATCTTCCAGATATCCTCAGCCGGGATGGTCATGTAATCAACAGGAATGACCACAAAATCAGCAAGCTTCCCTACCTCGATAGATCCCAAGATGTCTTCCGCATGCATGACGTAGGCACCAGCCATGGTTGCACCCCGTAAAGCCTCTTCTCTGGTCATGGCCTGTTCTGGGAACCAGCCACCCGGAGGATTATTATCCCGGTCCTGTCTGGTTACCGCAGCGTGCAAGGTGTAAAATGGGTTGTATGGAGTTACAGAATAATCTGTCCCTGTTGCGACCACAACACCAAGATCCAATAAATCACTCCAAATATATGCATACTTAATACGTTCAGGTCCTATCCTGGATTCAGCAAAGTGCATATCCTCAATACCACCCGATGGCTGCATTGAGGCAACAATTCCCAGCTTGGCAAGTCTGGGTATGTCATCAGGAGCAAGCACCTGACAATGCTCAAGAGCGAACCTGGCATCTTTACCGTCTATCCCAGTTGCCTTCAAAGCCCTTTCGTAGGCGTTAATTGCGATCCGATTAGCACCGTCACCAATGCAATGTATCCTCATATTGAAACCAATTTTTAGCAACTCGGTCGCAGATTTAGCTAATTCGTCTTCACTTCGTCTAGGTTCCCCATAAAAACCCGGATAGTCGCTGTACTCCTCAAGGAGATGTGCACCCCTTGACCCTAAAGCTCCATCTGCAAAAGCCTTGACTGATCGGACGAAGTATTTGTTATTATGATTTAGCGGTTTGCCCAGCTTTTTCGCCGCATCCTCCCTAACCATCTCGTTGATCCTTATTCTGAGCAAACCCACCTCGTAGAGTTTTATTCGTCTTTGAATCTCTTTATAGCCCGTCATGCCGGCACCATGGATAGTCGTGAGTCCGCTGGCTACGGCCAATTGAGTCCCTTCTACGAGGTTACGACTTCTTTCATAATCGGTCATTGGAGGTAAGGGTGGAATAAGACTTGTTAATTGCGCCGGTGCCCTTTCTACGAATTCGCCTGTGGGCTCCCCGTTCTTGTCCTTCTTAATATGACCACCCGGAGGATCGGGAGTGTCGCGGGTAATGCCAGCAAGCTCTAGGGCTTTGCTATTGGCACCGCTGCCATGCGTGTATCGGCGAATATAAACAGGATTATCAGGGGCTACGGCATCAATCAGCTCCTTACGGAATTCTGGCGGATCCCAAACATCTGACATCCAACCACCTAATACTAACCACCGTGGCTCAGACCCTGGCCGCATTCCTTCCCCAGTAGCCAAACAACGCTTTATCACTTCCTGCATTCGCTCTACAGAAGCCCACTCACCAATTGCAGCCCTGATGTCTGGAGTTCGTGGATGCAAAATATCTTCTCCCCAACTAATGTGTATATGGGCATCATGTAAACCAGGGATTACTGTTTTGCCTTCCAGGTCGAAAACAAAAGTAAGAGGCCCAATATAGGCCTGTGCTCCAGCATCATCCCCCACGTAGATGAACTGACCATCTTTTACTGCAATGGCAGAAGCTGTGCTGAATTCTTCATCAACAGTATAGATGTTACCATTGACGTATACTCTATCAGCTTCTTGAGCGTCACTAGCCGCTGCCGGTGCTAGTATGAACGATACAAGCAGCACAAAAATAGATAAAATACCGGACAATCTTTTCATTATATTCATCTTATCTGCTCCTTTATTCCCTTATCGGAATTACAGTAAGATAATAATTATTGCAGGATTTGTCAAGTTGAATCGAAGTGGTGGGCGATGCAGGATTTGAACCTGCGGCTTCTACCGTGTGTAAGAAGCATAAAAAGAAGGGAAAGCAGAAAATATAAGGGGTGACCTCTGTAAAACGTTGACTTTTTAGGACATTAGGTTTTCGATATATTTCGATATTTTTGCAGATATTTCGATATTCTTGACATATTTTGGGCACAGTTTGGGCACAGTTTACTCAATACGTCGTGAAATAATTGATTTCGCGCCATATTGTTCATAAATATTTTGAGATATTTCCGTGGTCACACCACCACTAGTTGTCAAGATGGACCATCTATCGTCAACATCTGGTTACATCCAAGGCAAACTAGTCTGACTTTTGGCTTAAGCTTACCAGGCTTATCTGGTTTTTGAGGCTCTTTTCTACCTCTTGGCCAATTCCATGAAATTCTCTATTTCTTGCGATTTTCTTGTTGACACTATATCTTTTTCCCAAGTAGTATTGTTGAGACTGTAGCTCAAAGGGTGATAATTTGAAAATATTGAGCGGAGTTTGTTTTGAATAAAAAACCAAATTCCTATCCTGTAAATTTATATCCTGTAAAAAATCCTTTAAAAACGATTGAACTATCAATTTGAGTCACGAGGCCTAAACTTTGGAAATCCTTTTACGAGTACTTTCAGAAGATGAAAAAACGCAAGTACATGAACGCTCCTTAAAAATCCTTTCTGAAACTGGCGTCAAAGTCAATACGGCCAAAGGACGCCAATATCTCAAAGATGCTGGGGCCGAGGTTGATGAGAATTCAAAAATTGTAAAATTCCCGCGTGCAATGGTTGAAGAGTCTCTGCGCCTGGCACCCAAAGATTTCACCTTGGGCGCTCGCAGACCTGGCTGGGACCTATCCATGAATGCTGGTGAATGCACCCTGATTCCTGACGGGGAAGGCATTTCGGTTATTGACCGCAAGACTGGTGAACACCGGCCATCGACTTTTAATGATTGGTTGGAAGCTACTCGTTTGATCGATGCCCTGGATGAAGTCGGGGTGTATTGGGATATGGTTTGGGGTGGTGATGCTGAAGAGTCAATCTCAAGTGCAGTCAAAACCTGGCGGCATATTTTCAGCAGCTTTTCCAAACATGTGCAAGATTCCTCACCAAATGCTGAATTCAGCCCGTGGTTGCTAGAAATTATTCAAGCTATCTTTGGTGATAAAGAAACTGTTCGCCGAACACACCCTTTCTCATTTTTAGTATGTCCTTCATCTCCTTTGGAAATCGAAGAGCAGCATACTGACGCTTACCTAGAGCTCTTAGGATGGGATATCCCGATTGCCGTGATGCCGATGCCCTTGATGGGAGGTACGGGGCCAGGGAATATGATATCAATGACGATTCTCGGCAATTGTGAAATTTTGGCGATGCTGTGTTTAATCCAGGCCGCCGATCCAGGAACGCCGTTCATCTATGCACCAGCCCTGGCTGTGATGAACCCGCGAACTGGAGCGTATAATGCCGGGGCTATCGAGAATGGATTGCTCAGTTCAGCGGGGATTGAAATGGCGCGTTTTTATGGTTTGCCTGTGGAAGGAACTGGTGGGGGAACCGACACTTATGCTCCTGGTATTCAGGCAAGTTATGAGCGTGCCATGAATTTTTTGATACCCATGTTATCCTGGCCTGACTTGTTTGTTGGCTCGGGATTGTTGGGTGGCTCGATGATTCTGAGCCTTGAGCAATTGGTTATTGATGCCGAAGTCTTCCGGATGAGTAAACAAGCTCACCGGGGCATCCTGACAAATGATGAAATGTGGTTGGATGATGTGATTCAGCGGGTTGGCCCGGGTGGACATTTCCTGGGTGAAAAATCCACAGTCGCCAATATGCGCTCCGGGGAGTGGCTGATTCCCCGTCTAGGCGTTCATGGAGCACAAGAATCGTGGGAGATGGCAGGTAAGAAAAATATCTTAGAAGAAGCCCGCGAAAAAGTGGAAAATCTGCTTTCAACGCATAAGCCACTGCCTCTCTCAGATGAGGTAGAAAAAGAACTTGATAAAATTCAAAAACGAGCAAATCAGAGCTCAGATTAAAGGAATTCCTAATTGAGCACCAGTGACACACAGCACCACCCGAGGCGCGTGCTGGGCAGCGGTTTCACATTGGCTGTCGTCATCGGCGGCACCATTGGGCTGGGTATTTTGCGCACGCCAGGGGAAATTGCAACGGTTGTTACCGATCCGTTGATGTTTGTATCCCTCTGGGTGTTGGGCGGCCTGTTTTCACTATTATGCGCGTTTGTCCTGGCCGAACTGATCGGAATGACGCCGCGATCCGGAGGAACCTACGCCCTGGTACGGCGTGCCTACGGGCCCTTCTCCGGTTTCGTCATTGGCTGGGTCGACTGGTTGTGCTTTGTCGGTGACATAGCCTTAAAGGCAGTCGTGGTCACTGAATTTGCCGCAATGTTAATTCCAGCAGCGGGTCAATGGAAAACACCGCTGGCAATCATAGTGTCCTCGGTGTTCGCCGCGCTGCAATTACGGGGCATTGCCCTTGGCGCGAAAATCCAGCAGATCGCTGCTGCCGCCCTAGCACTGATTGTTGTCGGCTTCACCCTGGCGCTGGTATTCGCAGAGTCGGCGGTGAGCAGTGGTACGGCTTTGGTTCCCCATGCGGTTAACGGACTCGGCGCCTGGAGCCTCGTGTTCGCATCCATTTTTTATACTTACGATGGCTGGGATTATCCCGCCTATTTCGGCGGTGAAATAAAAGGCGGCGGTGGAGCTGTGGCGCGCTCCATGATCAAAGGTGTGGTAATTTTAACTCTGCTCTATGTATTCCTGGTCGCGGCGTTGGTCTGGAAGGTGCCCCTGGCCAGCCTGGCCGGCAAGGAATTGGCATTGGCCAGCGCCCTGGAGATGGTCATCTCCCCGCTCGCGTCAACCGTCGTACTGGTTGCGGCCATAATCATATTGCTGGCCCACCAGAACCTGATATACATGAGCACGCCCCGAATTCTCCAGGCAATGGCGGTCGATGGCCTGGCCGTCAGGCGCGCAGGGGAAATCTCAAAAGGTGGCAATCCGATGTTTGCGGTGCTACTGAGTTGGGGCTTTTCGGTCGGCCTGATCATGATCGGCGGATTCCATTTCCTGCTGTACCTTCTCATGTTTTTCGTCCTGTTCATAACTGTAGTGTTGATCGCGGGAGTCATTATCCTTCGTTCGCGCCAGCCGGACGCTGACCGCCCGTACCGGGCCTGGGGTCACCCCTGGAGCACATATACATGTCTTGTCGGTTGTATACTTCTCACCCTGTTCCAGGCAGTTGCCCAAATTCATACCGCCGCTTACGCCGCGATTTTTGTGGCGATATCCTGGCCGGTGTACCGGTACCTTGTGCGCTCCCGATCGAACTGACTCGGGACGACTTAGTAGTTATAGGAGGTAGTTATATGAGAACCGAGTTGAAAGAAGCGTTGCATGGGTCCAAGAATATGCCTCTGTGGCTGGACCGATCCGATCGACCCCATACTGCGCCGTGTCTTTCCGCTAGAGTAGAGACTGAGCTAGCCATCGTGGGTGCGGGGTTTACCGGCCTATGGGCGGCGCTTCTTGCCAAGGAAGCGCATCCGGACCTCGATGTGGTTTTGATAGAAGCGGGTTCGGTGGGAGATGGAGCCTCGGGTCGAAACGGCGGATGTGTCAGTACGACTCTGACTCACTATCAGAGTAACCGTGATCTGGGTCTTCCGGAGGGTGAACCGGAGATGGCGACTCTCGGTCGGCAAAACGCCGAAGGCTTTCTGGATGACCTGAAACGTTACCGTATGCAGGTGGACTATGAGCCCACAGGCTATTTGCATGTAGCGGTCCAGGCAGATCAAATACGAGCGCTTCAGGCCTTGTATGAGCTCGATCAAAAGAGCGGGACGGCTTCAGTATTGCTGGATCGGGAAGCGGTGCAAAAGGAGGTGGCTTCTCCTGCCTTTCTGGCGGGGCATTGGGATAAGCAGACACGCTTGGGTATATTGCATCCCGGCAAGCTCGTTGATGGTCTTCGAGAGGCAGCTTGCAAACGCGGTGTCAGCCTTTATGAAAACAGCCCGCTAACTCAATTGGCAGCCGCGGACTCTGGATCAGATATCTTGCTGACTTCGGCGCATGGACAGATCCGTGCCAGGAAAGTGTTCCTTGCTACTCATGCCTATCCCAGTCTTATACCCCAAACGCGATGCTCTCTGATGGCACCCATCTGGGAGTACGCACTGGCCACGGAACCCCTGAGTGAAGCGCAGATGGCTTCTATTGCCTGGTCGGGACGACAATGTATATCAGGCGAGGAGAACTTTTTTCATTACTACCGCTTGACCTCTGACAATCGAATCATGATTGGAGGTGGTGTTCCTGACTTTTTCTTGAGTAATTCAGGGCGATTCATCGACCAGGATGATCCTGCAAGTTTTGAAGGCATTGCGTTTTATTTTTTCACAATCTTTCCTCAACTGAAGGGTTTGCGATTCTCTCATCGTTGGAGTGGAGCTATCGGCGCTTCCAGAGACCATTCCCTGCATTTCGGACAGGCCATGAATGATCGGGTGGTTTGGGTTCAAGGTTATAGCGGACAGGGGGTCACGCCTTGTCGATTCGGTGCCCGTGGAGGTCTGGCGCTTTTGGGTCTCGGAGAAACGGAACTCGCGCGCCTAGCATTCGTTCAGAGAAGGCCAGTGCACTGGCCTCCACATCTTCTGCGATGGCTTGGAGCGAACGTCACTTTTTCCGCTCTGGAAAAAGCGGACCGAAATCAAGGCAAGAAAGGGCTTTGGCTCAAGATGCTAGACCGGACAGGTTTCGGCATCAAGATTTAGTCTTCCCTTTGGTGAAGATAAGTTCACCGGCAAGTTGCCCGGCAAAGTCCTAAGAAATGCTCCCCACTCCCCTCGGCTGCCATAAGAAACTCCTGCTGATGAGGCGGAGGCGGCCGTTCGGCTTCAAAGGTCAGCTCGAGATGGCGGATGATCCGGTCGATGGTCTTAGTTTCTTCGATAAAAGAGATGATTCTCATCTGGCCACCACATGCGGGGCAACGCAGGGGATCCACTTCATAGACCTTGCGGATCACCCTGACCCAACCTAATCCCAGCTCAACCTTTGGAAGGGAGATGATATTCTCCTTCAATGATAGGAGGCTGAGAAGAACCAACCCCAGCTTTATCGGTCATGTCATCAACAGGATCTAATACCTTCCCTACTGCCAGAAAAACTCCCACACCTGCCGGATTGAGCTCTATATCTGAATCTTTTACAACCGAAACTCCCGCGTTAACCAGTCTGCAGGCTGCATATGAAACACCTGCCTTTTTTATAGCTATATCAAAGTAGGAGTCAGCAAAACTGTCTATAACCGGTATATTGAAACCTGTTACAAGAATCAGCAGTATTCCGATTGCTATACCGGATATGGATTTTAATAATTTAATTTTGTTTTCGTTATACATTTTTTTATCTGTTAAAATTATTTCTTAGTGCTTTTTTTGTTCTTAAATCCTTTAAGCTTTGCTTTCCGTGTATCCATTACTTTACTTAAAATTTTTCCTGTTTCTCTGGCATCTTTTATCAGGTTACGTTCCTCATGCGGCAAATCCGGGTTTTCGGGATATTGATTTGTAAGTGAGGGGATGATTTCCGGTTTTATTTTTGTACCCAGGGGAAACATATCCACAAAGCCGCCAACAGGGCAGTGGTTGCCATGTCCGCATGAAAAGCAGGCATATTCTCCCTGAACTGATATTTCTTTAACAGTATGCATTCTGGCATCTTCAAAATATGTTTCAATATCATCGACAACAGGTTCACCATTGCCCGTGCCTGCCACAGCAGCAATAACCCCCATCTTTCCTTCCAGGGGAAATAGAGAATTGTGACGGCCTGAAAAACAGACTCGTTCCCAGAAAGCCTGGCCCTTTGCATTCATATGATCCCAGTAGTTTGGCGCGCCAAATACAATTGCTTCAGCCTGATAGCATTTTTCCATCACTTCCTGGAAATCATCATCAAGAATGCACCGGTTATTTTTCACACACCCATTACATGCTTCGCAGGGCCTGATCAGTTTTCCTGAAAGACTGACAAATTCATATTCCCTGCCTGATCCCTCAAGAATGGCCCTGACTAATGATTCAGTGACTTTATTTTTTCTTCCTGCACTTATGCCAATTACTTCAGCCATTAGCATCTCCCTTTATTTTTAATTTAATATTTAAAACGCTCTTTTTGTCACGCTTAAATGCGTAGAATTATTTAACAGAGTTTGTCTCATATAAGCTGTTTTGATCAAATTTTAAAACCATATTCAGGTATACGCAATAAAAAAAGGAGCAGGTATTATTACCCTACTCCCATATTTTCATGCTTCTATTTGTTTAAACGAGATCCGACCCCAAATTCCTTGTGTCAAGAATGAAGACCTGGCCCCTATGTTTTTTATGTTTTCTTATTGACAAAATTTTATTTTATAATATTAAAGATAAGAATTTCGTTTTTGGGCTTACTGCAAATCTCTCATAATTTTTCCAAATTTCCACCTACTGACATCCTAGAATGAGGTTATCACACTGAAACCGACGAGGTCAATGACTCAAAAAGCGACACAAATTCCCCGAGATCTCCAAGCCGTCAAGTTCAATATAGACTCGGCCCTCCAATAGACAGAGGATAACCAAAAAAGCCCTCAGAAATACTCCCCACTCTCCTCGGCTGCTATCAGGAGATCCTGCTGAACAACACGAGGTGGAGGCGGCCGTTCGGCTTCAAAGGTCAGCTCGAAATAGTGAAAAAACACCCGATAAAAAACAGTGTGTTCTGGATGACGCTGTCTGTACATCCCTGCCATGGAAGGGAGGATGATTCACAAAATGGACCAGGTACAAAAAAGAGCCTCAAAGACCCTTTAAGCCTTGGAAATCTTAACCATAAGCCAGGCAATTTTTGTAAGGATGTAATCAGATGTTGACGACGGAAGGTCAATTCTGACAACAAAAGATTTCGGAAAATAACTTTCCCCATATGAGTTCCTTGACTCTCATCATGGATTGAGTATATATAAAAAGGCGGCGACTGCTTTATTATTTTTTTCCTATGAGACCAAAGAAGACTTTGTTAGGGAAATGTCTGGAATTTATGATTTCCAAATTTCAAGCCTCAGGGGTTTTTAGATGAGCACCAGTGACACACAGCACCACCCGAGGCGCGTACTAAGCAGCAGATTCACATTGGCGGTCATCGTCGGTGGCATCATTGGGCTGGGTATCTTACGCACGCCCGGGGAAGTTGCAGCGGTTGTTCCCGATCCTTTGATGTTTGTGTCCCTCTGGGTATTGGGCGGCCTGTTCATACTATTGAGCGCGGCAGTGGTAGCCGAACTGGTGGGTATGACGCCGCGATCTGGGGGGGCCTACCCCCTGGTGCGGCGTGCCTACGGGCCGTTCCCTGGTTTCGTCATTGGCTGGGTCGACTGGTTGACCTTTGTCGCTGACATAGCCTTCAAGGCAGTCGTGGTCACTGAATTTGCCGCATTGTTAATTCCAGCAGCGGGTCAATGGAAAACACCACTGGCAATCATGGTGTCCTCGGTGTTCGCGGCGCTGCAATTACGGAGCGTTGCCCTGAGCGCGAAAATCCAGCAGATCGCTGCTGCCGCCTTGGCACTGATCGTTGTCGGCTTCACACTGGCGCTGGTATTCGCAGAGTCGGCGGTGAGCAGTGGTACGGCTTTGGTTCCCCATGCGGCTAACGGACTCGGTGCCTGGAGCCTCGTCATCGCATCCATCATTTATACTTACGACGGCTGGTATTATGCTGCCTATTTCAGCGGTGAAATCAAAGGCGGCGGTGGAGCTGTGGCGCGCGCCTGTATCAAGGGTACGATCATTGTCATTGTGCTCTATGTATTCCTGGCTGCGGCGTTGGCCTGGAAGGTACCTCTGGCCAGCCTGGCTGGCAACGAACTGGCATTGGCCGGCGCCCTGGAGATGGTCATCTCCCCGCTCGCGTCAACCATCGTACTGGTGGCGGCAATAATCATGTTGCTGGCCTACCAGAACCTGCTGTACATGGCCACGCCCCGAATTATCCAGGCACTGGCGGTCGATGGCCTGTTCGTCAGGCGCGCAGGGGAAATCTCAAAAGGTGGCAATCCGATCTTTGCGGTGCTGCTGTCCTGGGGGCTTTCGGTCGGCCTGATCATAATCGGTGGATTCCATTTCCTGCTGCACCTTTCCGTATTTTTTTACCTGTTCTTATATGTATTGCTGATCGCGGGAGTCATCATCCTGCGTTCGCGCCAGCCGGACACTGACCGCCCGTACCGGGCCTGGGGTTACCCCTGGAGCACATATACATGTCTTTTCGGTTGGATACTTATCGCCCTGTTCCAGGTAGGTGTCGAAATAGACACCGCCGCTTACGCCGCGATTTTTGTGGCGATATCCTGGCCGGTGTACCGGGTCCTGATGCGATCTGGTCGAACTATAAAATTAAACCATAAGGAGTGATCATGGCACGAAACCCATACTTTGATATTCTATTTGAACCGGTAAGAATTGGTCCGGTTACGACTAAAAACAGGTTTTACCAGGTACCTCACTGTTCCGGTATGGGATATAAAATGCCCAATACACTTGCTGGCATGCGGGGAATGAAGGCAGAAGGCGGATGGGGCGTGGTCCATACCGAATACTGCTCCATTCATCCAACATCAGATGATACGCCGTACCCTCATGGAAGAATCTGGGATGATGCAGATATTGCTGCGCACGCCTTGATGGTTGAAAAAGTACACGAACACGGGGCGCTGGCAGGAATTCAATTGTGGCATGGTGGCGCTTCGGTTGCCAATTTGCATTCACGTGAAGCCCCTATGGGCGCAGAGAGCGGACGTGCTGTATATAATGATCCTGTTCAAAGTCGGATTGTTAATAAATCTGATATTAAAGAGATCCGGAGATGGCATGTGGCAGCGGCCAGACGAGCCAAAGCGGCTGGTTTTGATATCATTTGTGTATATGCAACGCATGACTTTCTGATTCAAAGCTTCTTATCCTCTAAGAGGAACTTTCGGTCAGATGAGTATGGCGGATCAGTTGAAAACAGGGTGCGCTTGCTCCGAGAGTTGATTGAAGAGGCCAAAAATGCGGTTGGTGACACATGTGCAGTTGTTGTGCGCTTTTGTGCCGATGACGGTTATGCCAGGGCTAATGCAATACGTGATGGGAGCGTGCCACAGGTCGAGGAACAGAAGGAGATGCTGAGTATTTTGGCAGAGTTGCCGGATCTTTGGGATCTGACAGTGAGTGACTATTCCTTAGAAATGGGAGCTTCCCGTTTTGTTAAGGAAGCTTCACTTGAAAATTATGTTTCATATGTCAAATCCATTACTTCAAAACCTGTTGTGTGTGTCGGACGGTTTACATCACCGAATACAATGGTGGCACAGGTGAAAAGCGGTATCGTGGACCTGATCGGTGCTGCACGTCCATCCATTGCCGACCCGTTTCTGCCCAACAAAATCAATGAGGGACGGGAGGATGAAATCAGGGAATGTATCGGGTGTAATATCTGTTATGCACATGATAATCGCGGTGCACCCATTCGATGTACACAAAATCCGACAATGGGTGAAGAGTGGCGCCGGGACTGGCATCCTGAAAAAATAGGCCCAAAAAAATCAGATGACGAGATTTTGATTGTAGGTGCCGGACCTGCCGGTATGGAAGCGGCTGTTTCATTGGGAAAACGCGGGTATCATGTTTACCTGGCGGAGGCGAGGCGCGAACTGGGCGGCCGGGTTTCGACAGAATCAATGCTGCCGACACTCAGTGAATGGAACAGGGTATATGAATATCGAATAGTGCAGCTTGAGAAACTAAATAATGTTGAGGTGTATCGTGAAAGCAAGACAACCGTAGATGACATTCTGGAAATGGGTTCGCCACATGTTGTTATTGCAACCGGAGCCTCATGGCGCAAGGATGGTTTCGGTTTATATAATAGCCGGCCCATATATCCGCCACTATCAAGTAACGGGATTTATACGCCCGATGATATTATTGATGGTCATTATCCGGCCGGCAGCGTGATGATTTTTGATGACGATCATTATTACATGGGAAGTGTGATAGCTGAAAAACTGATAGAACAGGGATGCCGGGTTGATTTTGTATCAACAAACAGTAATGCTGCAGCATGGACACGGCATACAGTCGAACAAGAGAGAATTCAGGCAAGATTGATTAATCTGGGTATTAACATCATTCCATCACGAAACCTTAAGGCATTTGATGGAAACAGAGTTACCCTTGAATGTGTTTACACTGGGAGTGAAGAAGAAATGCAGGTTGACGGCCTTGTCATGATTACGGCACGGGTTCCGAACGATGACTTGTATTATGAATTGGAATCTCAGGCCGATGCATTATCTGCTGCCGGTATTAAATCGTTAGTCCGCATAGGTGATTGTCTTGCACCGGGCACAATTGCCAGCGCAGTTTTTTCCGGACATAAATTTGCCCGTGAGTTTGATGAACCTGATCCGGGAGATGTTCCTTTTAAGAGTGAGAGAAATGTTCTTGGACTTTAACATAGGAAAGAAAGATGACATGATCCCTACTGCGATGTTCCTTTCTTATTTGGATGGGCGCGCTCCATGCCAATAGGCGGCCGAGCTTACAGCTCCAAAAAAACCATTCGATCGTCGGAAATCATGCCCTACGGAACCGCAATATTCAACCAACAATTTATAATCGCAGAATGAACTCGCAATTAATAGTTGACAAACATTCAAAACAACAACACAATTTATCCGACACGCGAATCTGTTGAATTTCATATTTTACTTTTGATATTTAAATGAGAGGTATTGTTATGAAAACAAGTGCGATACATTTGCGATCAAAACACCAGAGTCGCCGCTCTTCAGCGACCGAAATTCTGGCAATGAGTTTGAGCTTTATTCTGTTGTGCGGATGTGGAGCGTTAAGCGCCGCGGAGGCTGAAGAAAGACCTCAATCCCTCATTCCCTTTGTGGATCCAGCGACAATAAACCCAAAGATCCCCCCGCCGTCTTCCATCATCGGGTATGAAGTGGGTGAGAAGGCTGTTCGATACGATCCGCTGATGCGTTATCTCGAGGTGTTGGCGGCTTCCTCGGACCGCATCACAATGAATCCCTTTGGCAAGTCCCACGAGGGTCGAACGCTGGTCCACTTGATCATTACCAGCCCCAAAAACCACCAGCGCCTGGAGCAAATCAAAGCCGGCAACGCAAAACTCGCCGACCCGCGAAAACTCCCAAATCCCGGGGCCGGGAAAAAACTCCTCCAGAGCCATCCGGCAACGGCGATCATGACATACAGCATCCACGGCGACGAACTTTCCAGCACCGACGCGGCCATGCAACTTGCCTATCAGCTCGTGGCCGGAACCGACGACCGAACGAAATCCCTCCTGGATCAAGTCGTTACCATCATCGATCCCCTACAGAACCCCGACGGACACGAGCGCCATTTGGCCTCCATCGAACAGCGCACCGGGGTGATTTCCAGCCCCGACGGCCAACACATACAGCACAATGCCATAAACGGCAGAACCAATCACTATCGATTCGACATGAATCGCGATATGGCATCTCTAGTGACCCTCGAGAATCAAGCCCGCATGAAAGTCATCACCGAGTGGAAGCCCCATTTCATGGTCGACTCCCACGAGATGGGTTCGCTGGAAACCTACCTGATGGATCCCCCGCGCCAACCCCTGAACCCCCTGTTTCCAAAGAAAAACTTATACTGGCGAGAACAATTCGGTTTCGACCAGGCCGCCACCTTCGACGCCCACGGCTGGAGCTATTATGCCAAGGATTGGAACACAGAATTTGCGCCAATTTACAACGCCTCCTGGATCAACTACAGCGGCGGCGCCGGGCTTCTCTACGAGCAAGCCGGTGTCTCCAGCGCGGCGTACAAGCAGGAAACCGGACACATCTTAACTTATCGCGAAGCCGTTCATCACCAGCTCGTCAGTTCGCTGGCCAACCTCAACACTTTGAAAAACAATCGCCAAGAAATACTCGCTGACTACCTCGCGGACCACATCGAAGCCGTCAACGGCGACGGCGCCCTGACAGGGACATTCCTCATGCCTCCCCACCCCGACCGAGCCCGCGTTGCTCGCTTCATCGAACTCCTGGGCCGCCAATCCGTGGAATACAGTTTCACCCGGGAATCCGCTCACATTAAAAACGCCACCGACCTCTTTGGAAACAAAACCGACCATCTGGAACTCCCCGCCGGCACCCTGGTTGTAAAGTCCGACCAGCCGTTTCGACGCGTGGCTCACGTGCTCTTACGCTTCGACATACGCCCAGACAGCAAATATCTGAAGATCGAACGAGAAGAATTGGAGAACCATCGAGGCTCGCGGTTTTACGACGTCACAGCCTGGAACCTCCCCATGGCATTCGGCCTGGAGTCCTATTGGGTCGATAAAATCCCGGATCTCAAACTCGATTCGAAACCGCCGCAGCCCGCGGAGAAAACCCTCGATTGGCCAAGCAAACCCAAATACGGTTACATCATCGAGTTTTCAAGCGCGGTGATTTACGACGTCATGGTTCGACTCTTCGAGCAGAACTGCCATTTGCGCGCGGCCACAAAACCCTTCGTTTTCCAGGGCCACAACTACCGCCCCGGAGCCATCGTCCTGCGCGGCCACGAGAATCCCGAAAATCTCGGCGATATCTTGCAAAAAATCGCCCGCAACTTCGACGTCAACATCCGCCCGGCGCAAACGGCATCGGTCGGAAAAGTAGGTCCGGACCTCGGAGGCCCCAAGTTCGTTCTCTTACACGCCCCGCGTGTCGCCATCATGGCCGGCAACATGTCAAACTCGGCCGGAGCCGTATGGCACCTCTTGGACTACCGCCTCAAGATGCGCGTCTCTCCCATCGAAAGAAGTAGAGATCTACGCAAGTACAACGTATTGATACTCCCCGGTGGCGGTCCCGTTTCAGACGGCGTCAAAAAATGGGTCGAGGACGGCGGCACATTAATCGCCCTCGGCCAAGCCGCATACTCGATAGCAAGAAAAGACAGTAAATTCTCGTCCGTCAGAAGGCGGCGGGACGTACTTGACAAGCTGGACGTCTATCAGGAAGACCTTGATAGAGAACAACAAGCCGACAACATCAAAATCGACTTTAAAGACCTCTGGGGCGATGGGAAAGCAAAAAAAGGCCGGAAGAAGAATGCCAGCCAAAAGGAAACCATGGACAAGGAAGAAAAATCGAAAAGATCGCCCTCCTCAGGCAAGCTTGAGAAACTCAAACGCATCGACGAATGGCAGAGAATCTTCATCCCATCCGGCGTCTTCGTCAAAGCCTGTCTTGACCAGCGGCACTGGCTTGGTTCCGGACTCGGCAAGTTCTTGCCCGTCATGGTCAGAGGCGGCAGCGTAATGATGTCAAAGCACCCGATCCAGACGCCGGTCCGGCTCGTCGACGAGGATGACTTGCGCCTGAGCGGTCTGCTGTGGCCGGAAGCTAGAAAACGGCTCGCCAATTCGTCCTTGGCGACTGTCGAACGCCATGGCCGCGGACAGGTGATACTTTTCGCTTCAAATCCAACGTATCGTGGCTGGTATCCGGCAATGGAAAGGCTGTTTTTGAATGCTGTTTTTCTGGGTCCGGGCATGGGTACAAACCAGAAAATGCCTTGGTAGCGCAGGCCGGATGAGAATCATCTCTTTTATCGAAGAACCGAAGAAAATCGACAGGATCATCCGCCATCTCAAGCTCAGCTCCCAGGCCGAACAGCCACCCCCACCTCGTGTTGTCCAACAGGAACTTCTGATGGCAGTTGAGGAGAAGGGGGAGTATTTTTGAGAGCCTCTGTGGCTGCTTCTTGTTGATTCGAGGGTGAAGTCTATCTGAAACCTGATGTTTTGGAGGCACTGGTTGATCTGCTATGCTTTTTGAGCCGTTGACCTTGCCGTTTTGGATGTGATATTGTTATTTTAGGATGTTAATGGGTTGTAAATGGGGAAAATTGTAATCGATGGGGGTGAAATCGCCTGAAAGAGAAATTATGAATCATACAGAAAACGATAAGATACGATCGGCTGTTTCGAGACTTGATTTTCGAACACAGGCCTTTATTGATGGAAAATTTGTTGATGTGGCTTGCGGCAAATCATTTGTTACGGAAAATCCTGCCACAGGTAAACCTCTGGCCGAGATAGCAGCATGTGACAAGGAAGATATAGATCGGGCTGTTGAAGCTGCACGCAGTGCTTTTGAAAAAGGCAGCTGGTCTAAAATGTCTCCGGATGATCGCAAAAAAGTCTTACTCAAATTTGCCGACCTTCTTGAAACTCATACCGATGAATTAGCCTTGCTGGACTGCCTGGAAGCAGGTAAACCCATTCAAGATTGCAGCACTTTTGATATTCCGGAAACAGTGAAATGTATCCGATGGCATGCTGAGGCCATAGATAAGCTTTATGATCATGTATCGACAACAAGTTCTGATAACTTAGGACTGATCCTTCGTGAGCCTATTGGAGTCGTAGGTGCGGTTATTCCCTGGAACTTCCCTGCTTTAATGGCGGCTTGGAAGATCGGGCCAGCCCTTGCTGCCGGAAACAGCGTTCTGTTAAAACCTTCAGAGCTGACATCTCTCAGCGCATTGCGAATGGGAGAATTAGCCGGAGAAGCCGGAGTGCCACAGGGAGTTTTTAATGTGTTGCCAGGTCTTGGTGAAACCGCCGGGCAAGCGATTGGATTGCACATGGATATTGACATGGTTGCTTTTACGGGTTCTACGGAAGTGGGGCGTCTGTGTTTGAGTTACGCAGCAAAGTCCAATTTAAAAAGAATTATTCTTGAATGTGGTGGGAAGAGTCCGCAGGTAGTTATGGCTGATGCACCAGAAATCGATAGGATTGCTGTAAATGTTCTGAACAGTGCATTCTGGAACATGGGGGAAAACTGCAGTTGCGGATCTCGACTAATAATTCATGAATCTCTTAAGGATCCCTTACTGGATCGGCTTATTGAGCTCTGCAAGGAGTGGCCCGTTGGAGATCCCTTGAATCCTGAAACCAGGGTCGGGTCAATGATTGGAAAGGCTCATATGGAAAAAGTACTTGGATACATCGAGGCGGGAAATTCAGAGGGCGCGCAGTTGGTACTGGGAGGCCGGCGCGTACTTGAAGAGACAGGCGGATATTTTATTGAACCGACGATTTTTGACAAGGTTAGCAATGACATGAAAATTGCTCGCGAGGAAATCTTTGGCCCGGTATTATCCGTTATTACTTTTACCAGCGAAGAGCAGGCAATCTCCATTGCAAATGACACAAACTATGGTCTCGCCGCCTCTGTTTATACACAAGATGTGAATGCTGTTCATCGTATCAGCCGCGCATTGAAAGCCGGAACAGTTTCCGTTAACTGCTTCTCTGAGGGGGATATGACAACGCCCTTTGGAGGATTTAAAGAGTCGGGCTTTTTTGGGCGTGACAAGTCGATTTGGGCTCATGAGCAATATACCCAGCTCAAAACGGTTTGGATGCAGCTTGACTGATAAGGTCCAAATCGCTGATTTACTTTATTTTCAAAAGTAATAAAATCGGAGCACAGAAACGTTGCAAGTGTTCATTTCGTTGTTTAGGAGATTCTAAAGGGATTAAGATATGAATATTAAAAAAAAGAACGGTTTAAAAGGAATATTTGCTATGAAAAAAGAGGAAATATTAAAAAATCTGTTCGATGCCGTTGTAGAGATGAATGTACAAAAAGGTAAAGATGCTGCCACGCTACTTATTAAAGAAAATTGTAATCCTTTGGAGGGTATCGAGGACGGTTTGTTAAAGGGGATGAAAGTTACAGGAGAGAAATTTAATAAACTTGAAATATATTTACCAGAACTTATGATGGCTGCAAGAGTATTCAATTCAGCAATGACTATCTTAAAACCTCATATTTCAGCGGACAGCAAAAGTACCCAAAAAGGTACCGTGCTAATTGGCACAGTTAAAGGTGACATACACCAAATCGGCAAAGATCTTGTTGCTATGTTGTTAGAAACAGGGGGGTTTGATGTCCACAATATCGGTGAAGATGTATCCACTTCTACTTTTATAGAGGAAGCTGGTAGAGTTGATGCTGATATTATAGCCTTATCATCGCTCTTGACTACTACTATGGCATCCCAGAAAGATCTCATCGACATTCTAAAAGAAACAGGTCAAAGAGAAAAATATTTAGTTATGATAGGCGGAGCCCCAACTTCGCAAAAATGGGCTGATGATATTGGAGCTGATATATATGGAGAAAACGCTGAAAGAGCAGTTTCACTTGCTTTAGAATTTATGTCAAAAAAACAAAAATCATAAGAAGGTAAAAATGGTAAATCTTATAGAAATCATAGATAGGGCATTGGAAGGACCCTACACTCCTGAAAAAGACTTTGATTTAAATATCTTTGTTCCAAAGCTAAGGGAAGCAATAAAAAAATATGAAATTAAGTATGACCCTGAAAATCCTTTGTCCTGTGATGACGATTTGGCAGATCGTGTTTTTAAGGCAGGAATAGAGTTATTTGCCGATGTAGGAATATACTGTGTCGATACAGAACGTATAATAAAATTTACCGGGGAAGAAATTCTGGAAAGTTTGGCCGAAGCTCCTAGCTGCCCGGTATTTGGCGAAGGAAGTGATGCCAAGGCTCTGGTAGCTCGTAAGCCCGAAAGCGATATTGCTCCGTGGTGCTTTCTAGGAGCAGGTGGAGCAGCCGTGTCCAATGAAACGCTTTTTGAAAGTATTTTAGAGGCCTATGCGTTATTTCTTCCTTTGGCCAATTCCATCACCACTCCGTCAATTAAGCATATTGAAGGAAGACTTGTTCGTACTAAAACTCCTTTGGAAATCCTTGCCTGCATGCGATCCAGTACTTTAGCCAGGGAAGCTTTGCGAAAAGGTGGCCGTGCGGGTCTGCCTATTATGAATTCAATAGCTTCTGCAGTTTCGGATACAGCTAAAATTGCAGGAAGTCAATTTGGCCTTAGGCCAACTGATGGTTGGCTGATCGGTACTATGGCGGAGATGAAGATTAATTTTGAGAGATTAAATGAGATTACTTATGTTATGAATTTAGGAGGTAATATAGTTGCCGAAAGCGCACCCATTTTAGGTGGTTATTGTGGCGGGCCGGAAGGAACTGCTGTAACCAATGTTGCTTACCACCTTAATTCTATACTCTTAATGAAAGGTTCTTGCCAACTCACATTTCCAATTCATGTCCATCATGGATGCACAAGTGTTAGGGATATTTTATGGGCCAATAGCGTTAGTGCACAGGCTATTAGCAGAAACAGCCATTTCCCCTTCTTTATTCTTAATTATGTGGCGGCCGGTCCGATGACGGAAATGTGCCTATATGAAATCGCAGCGACTGTGATAAACGCTGTTGTTTCCGGAGCATCTATAGAATTTGGAGGTGTTGCAAAGGCCGTTGAAGTTGACCATTTCACGCCGATGGAACCAAAATGGGCTTCGGAAATAGCGCATGGCGTAATCGGGATGACTCGTTCACAAGGAAATGAGATTGTTAAAAAATTGTTGGCAAAATATGAAGATAATATTCCAAATGTGCCAAAAGGCAAAACCTATGAACAGTGTTGGGATATGAAAACAAAACAGCCGATTCGGGAATATAAACAATTATATCAAAAAATCAAAGCGGAATTAGCTGAATTAGGTGTCCGATTCAAGTTTTAAACAATCTGTTAGGTGCGCACATTTATAGAAGAAGGAGATTATTGTGAGTATAAAAATTGTCAAGAATTATGTTAACGGTCAATGGCGAGAAGCAGAAAACACCGGCTACTTAGATGTGGAAAACCCAAGTACCGGTGAAATTCTTGCTAAAACGCCTTTATCAAGCCAGGCGGAAGTAAACCAGGCAATAGATGCCGCATACGAAGCTTACAAAAGCTGGAAGAACCTTCCGGTTGCACGTCGTGTTCAGCCTTTATATAAACTTGTTGATTTACTTCGTCAAAATGAAGACAAGATTGCTCGGCTGCTGGTTTCCGAAATGGGCAAATCAATTCCTGATGCTATAGCTGAAATGAAACGTATATTCGAAAATATTGAAGTTGCCTGCGGAATGCCGGTTCTTCAACAGGGAGACAAGCTCATTGGTGCTTCATTCGGAATTGACGGCGAAGTAATCCGTCTTCCTTTAGGCGTTTTTGCAATGGTAGCGCCCTTTAATTTTCCAGCTATGGTGCCTTTCTGGTTTTTGCCATATGCATTAGCAACGGGCAATACCTATATCGTAAAAGCCTCTGAACAAGTGCCGTTAACCATGCAATTGATAACCGAATATATTGACCAGTGTGACTTTCCGCCCGGAGTGTTTAACCTTGTTAATGGTGACAAGATTGCAGTTGATACATTTATGGAAAGTCCCAAGGTAAAGGGCGTATCTTTGGTAGGCTCAAGTAATACATGTAAAATTATTGCCGAAAAATGTGCTAAGGCTAATAAGCGTTTCCAGGCAATGGGATCAGCCAAAAATCATCTCGTTGCTATGCCCGATGCCAAAATGGATGATATGATTCGTAACATGATTAGTTCCTGTTACGGCTGTGCAGGCCAGAGATGTATGGCTTCTTCTGCTATTGTTGCCGTTGGCGATAATATGTACAAAAAGGTCTGCGAAAAGTTTGTCAAAGGCTCAAAAGAGGTTATCGTAGCCAATCCTCTTGATCCCAAAGTAGCTGATGAGCAAATGGTCATGGGGCCGGTCATTTCTGCCAAGAGTAAGAAGTTCATCCTGGAGATGATTGAAAAAGGCATAAAAGAAGGCGCTACTCTTGCTTTAGATGGTCGTGATTTGGTAATATCCGGTTGTGAAAAAGGTCATTTTGTCGGACCGACAGTCTTTACTGATGTAAAACCCGGCATGGATATTCATAACACCGAGATATTTGGCCCTGTAGTTGTGATACTCAAAGCCGATACTATTGATGAAGCGATCAATATAATAAATGAACATCAATATGGTAACGGTGCTTCCATCTATACCCAGAACGGATATTGGGCGAGAAAGTTTAAGCTTGATACAGAATGCGGCATGATAGGTATTAACGTCGGCATTCCCGCCCCTGTCTCATATCTACCTTTCGGTGGCATGAAAAAATCACAATATTCCGACATTAAAGCCCAAGGCAAAGCTGTAATTAATTTCTTCACTGAAGATAAAATCATTACCGAAAGATACTGGCCGGAGTAAAAATATTTGAAAGGAGATGAAGATAGTATGAATGCCAAACAATTATATGATGAATATATGATTACGAGTATGGTGGCTGGTTTTGAGCCGGTTACTGTAGAGCAGGCGTCAGGTTGTGTTATCATTGACACAGAGGGCAGGGAGTATTTGGATTGTTTCAGCGGGATAGCTGTTTGTAATGCCGGCCACGGCCATCCAAAAATAGTTGACGCTGCTCACCGGCAGCTAGACAAGCTGATACATTGCTGCACATACGTTTATTACAATCCCCGTGCCGCTGAGCTGGCTCGAAAATTGGCCCAAATAACTCCGGGCGCTTTACAAAAAAGTTTTTTTGGCAATAGCGGTGCAGAGGCGCTTGAAGGCGCTATGCGGTTAGCCAAGCAATTTACTAATCGTACAGAACTTGTTTGCTTGACAATGAGTTTCCATGGACGAACGGTAGGAACATTGTCTATCACTGGAGACTACAGTCGAAAAAAAGGAACTGGGCCTTATCTATCAGGAATTGCCTTTGCGCCTGCACCATATTGCTATCGTTGCCCATTTAAGTTGGAATATCCACAATGCGGCGTTGCCTGTGCTGAGTTTCTTGAGCATGTCTTTCGTTATCAAACTGCTGGAGGCGTGGCGGCTTTCATTGCTGAACCGGTATTGGGAGAAGGCGGTATCATAATACCACCACCTGAATATTTCAAAAAAGCAATGGAAATAGTTAGGGATAACGGGGCACTTTTTATTGCAGATGAAGTGCAAAGTGGGTTTGGTCGTACCGGGAAATTGTTTGCTATCGAACATTATGATGTCGAACCTGATATTATGTGTATGGCTAAAGGTATTGCCAATGGTTTTCCGCTCGGCGCATTTATTGCTCGTCCAGATATAGCTGAAGCTTTTAATCCTGGTGATCATTTATCAACTTTTGGCGGAAATCCTGTTAGTTGTGCAGCTGCAATGGCCAATATTGATGTTATGTCAGATGAAAGACTACCACGGAACGCAACGGTTCGGGGGGATGAACTGATGAACAGCCTTATTGAGTTTAAGGAAAAGTATTCTTTGGTGGGTGATGTGCGAGGTAAGGGGTTAATGATCGGTATCGAACTGATTAAAGATAAAAACAAGACTCCTGCGTCTGAGGAGGCCAAACAGATTCGCAAGCTTTGTCGTGAAGCTGGTGTTCTTATCGGAGTAGGAGGGGTGTTTGGAAATGTTCTGCGTCTTCAGCCACCTCTTGTTTTAACCGCAGAAGAAGGCCAGAGAGTTTTAGATGTGCTTGAGAAATCACTCTGCCCGATGTCAGATTAAGCGATTAATTAACCATTGTTTTAGGGAAAGGATTCCCAGAGAGTGAAATACATATTTATTTGGAGACACAAAAATGGCCAAGGCAAAGACAGTTTTCTTAAACCAACAAGAGATGGATCTGATTCATGCTCAAAGTATAAAAAGCCTGCAGGAAATTGGCATAAAAGTTCACAGCAAGCCCGTTCTTGAAATACTTGAGAAGAACGGAGCGAGTGTGGATTACAAGGCGATGGTTGCTAAAATTCCTGAAAAGATGGTTAACCAGGCTCTTGAAAGCGTTCAAAAGGAATTTACACTATGCGCCCGCGATCCAAAGCGTGATCTGAAGGTTCCTACAAAAACATATCCGTGGATGACTACCAGCGGACTTGCAGTTTTTGTTAATGATTATAACACTGGAGAGTATCGTGATTCCACCAGAAAGGATATTGCTGCGTTTACAAGACTTGGAGATGCCGTTGATTCAGCTGATTTTCTCTGGACGGCATTAACCGCAAGAGATGTAACACCTCTTGCCCATGGCCCCCATGAATTATGGGTGACCATGCAAAATACGACCAAGCATGTTCAGGGTGTTACAGTGCAAAGTGCTGAAGATGCAAAAGTGCAGATTGAGCTGGCAGCTCTTATAGCAGGAGGAAAAGAAGAATTAAAAAAACGTCCTCTCTTTTCTGTAATTGCATGCCCGATCGCACCATTGACCTATGAGCAAGGCTCCATTGAGGCGCAGGTCGAACTGGCAAAAGCCGGAATACCGGTTGCTTCCATGTCCATGTCAAATGGTGGTGTATCTTCTCCTCTTCCAGTGGCGGGAATATTGGTAAATGCTAACACGGAAAATCTGGGAGGTATTGTAATCTCACAAATGGCAGCACCTGGTGCACCCCACATTTATTGTTCCGAGTCAGCGCCAATGGATATGACAACAGGCAGCATGAACTATAATTCAGTTGATAAGAGTTTTCTAAGCATCGGGCTGGCACAAATGGCAAAAAGATACAGTCTGCCATCTCTTGTTGCTGATGCCGGATGGGGTGACCAGACAGAAGCCTGCGTTTCCGGAGTGTTGACGCCTGTTACTCAACTTACAGGAATAATGGGAGGATCAGACCTTGTTACCGGTTTGGGGAGTATTGATTCTGCTAAAGGAATCTCTTTTGAACAGTTTATTGTTGATTCATATATGTGGGATTGCTGCAAGAACTATCTGCATGAAGTGGAAATATCGGAAGAGAAGATAGGTTTGGATGCTGTTAAAGAAGTTGGGCATGGCCATGATTTCCTGACGCATCCTCACACTCTGAAATATCTTAGAGGCGAGCTCACATTCTGGGATAGAGAAAAACTTGACCTGCTGGAGATGGACGATAAAGAAGTGCCTGCAGAAGCTAACAGAATAGTGAAGAGCATATTGGATAAGCATCAGGTTGAGCCGCTTGCAAATGACCTCATTGAAAAGGGCGATTCAATTATTGCGAAGTATGAAGATATAGTGGGTAATTAAGATATTTGAACTGAAGTGTAATAGCTACTCAAACCAGCGGCCTGGTGTGACCTGACCCCTACTATTCGTTCTACAAAATCTGACGGCAATATAAATTCTCAGGCAGGATTATTGCTATGTAATATGAACATTGATAGGATATTGCATCGTTATCTAATCGGGAACCCTCGGCCTTTTCCATTGGAGTGTCAATAATGAAAATCGAAACGCAAATTACCAAATTTGACCAAAGCATCGAAGATTTTGTACATTGTGTGGCTTCTCTAAATGAAGAGTTATTCCTCAAGAGACTTAATCATTGGTCTCCAAGAGACGTCGTGGCTCATTTGATTGGCTGGAACCGCTACATCATAGAAGGGAGCAATCAAATAAGGAGAGGAGAACTTCCTTTTTATGACATTGATCCCGGAGAGGATTATAGCAAGGTGAATGCTGTGCTTGTCCTGGAATACTCATCCACGGACAGACAAGAAATGCTTGATGAACTCCAGGTCACAGCTCAAGAGTTGATGCGATTCATACGATCACTTGATTCCAGTGAATGGAGTCGGGATTATGGTGTGAGGCACAAAGGAGCTATCATAACTATTCAAAATACTGTCGATGAATTTATTGAGGATTACGACATACATAAAGAGCGGATCAAGGAATGGGTAAGAAGAGAAAGCAGTCGAAGACAGGACTAATAAGTCCTCACAGTTCAATTAGTCGTTAATCTTCTGTCTTATAAGCAGTTCTTTCAGACATCAGATGACCTGGGCCCAATTTGGGCGCAGTTTTGGGTACACCTTACATTTTAGAAGGGCGAAAAATTGTGGAAGTTATTGAAAACAATATGGTGGGCGATGCAGGATTTGAACCTGCGACTTCTTCCGTGTGAAGGAAGCGCTCTACCCCTGAGCTAATCGCCCGCATCTATTTTTATTCAATTTACTCTTTGTTGTCAATTTTTCCTTTTTCTTAGCCTGAAACAAGTAAATTCCGAATAACTTGGATTGACAAGATTTCATTTTAATTTTATAAATATGGTAATGGCAATAAGAAGGTGTCCATACTGTAAAGCCATAATAGATGGGGTTGCCGAATACTGTTCAAACTGCGGCACCCAACTTCTTTTTCCCGAAGATGAATTTAAAGAAGAAGAAATCCCTGGAGATAAAATCGTAGAGGAAGAAGAGAAAGAAGAAGGGACTTTAGAAGCGGAAGAAACGGAAGAAGCGCAAGAAGCGGAATCAGAAAAAAAAGAGCCTTCTCCTGAAAGTGCAGAGGAAGAGGAAGGAAAAGAAGAAGAGATTTTAGAGGCGAAAGAGGAGGCATTAGAAAAAGAAGAGCCTTCTCCTGAAAGTGCAGAGGAAGAAGAAGGGGAAAAAGAAGATGAAGAGAGAGAGGAAGAGGAAAAAACTGTCACTCCTCCTCAAGTTGAAGATAATGATATCAAGGAAGCAAATGCGCTGAAAATGAAGGAGGCGAGAGAAATAGTGAAAAAAGAGACCGAGAAACTCTGGCAATCTGTCGGGACGGGAGACGTGGGAAGACCTCCAAACGTGGATATAGAATTCCCTATGCCTCCTGAAGAAGAAAACGCCCCAGAAAGCGAAGAAGAACCTAAAGTTGAAGAAGAAAAGGAAGAGATAGATATAAGGAGCATAAGGATAAGGAGAACCCCTGATTCTGAAGAGAGGGAAAAAGAAGAGATTGATAGATTCATGGAATCCGTCAAAGAAGAAAGAGGAAAGGAGACTCAACCTGCAGAAGAAGAAATCCCTCCGTCTGAAGAAAAAGAAAGGGAAGAGAGAGAGGAGATAGATTTAAGGAGCATAAGGATAGGGAGAACTCCCGATACTGAAAAGATGGAAAAAGTGGAGATTGAGAAATTTGTTGAATCCATCAAGAAAGAAAGGGAAAGAGTTCGGGAATCTTTTACTCCAGAAGAAGAAATTCTTGCTCCTAAAGAAATGGGCGAGGAAACTTCAGAAATTAAGGAGAAAATTCCTCCGTGGGCAGAGAAGATAAAAAAAGAGCCGCCTCAGGAACTTGGAGATAAGGAAGAAGAGAGAAAGGTAGAAAAGCCTGTAGAGTCGGGAGAGGATTTTCAAGAGAAGGAGAAAAAAACTCCAGTAGATGAGCCTCTCACTGAAGAAGATAAGCCTCTTTCACCAACAGATGAGCCCCTCCCTGAAGAAGATAAACCTCTTTCCCCAACAGATGAGCTTCTTCCTCCAATAGATAAGCCTACTCTCTCAGAAAAAGAGATCGGTTTCCCTGAAGAAGTGGACCAGAAAACTCCCTTTGCCAGGGAAATTAGAGAAAAAAGAAAAAGAGCAGTGAAACGCCGTCGTTCCAAATATTATGCCTGGTTAAAAGCCAGGGTTTTTGACTTTTTTTTCATCGCCGCTTTCTGCGTCATCTGCCTCGGGCTTGCTTCTCGTTTGATGGAGGTCTCTATATTTAGATTGATTTCAGCCTCAGGACCTCCAGTTCTTGTTTTTTATTTTGTTCTTCTGTTGTTTTATTTTGGTTTTTTTATCCTTTTTCTGGGAGAGACTCCTGGCGATCGCCTCTTTCCTCGTGATTAGTTAACCTTCACTTCATCGCCTAACTTGAAGCTTTTTCCAAAAAACTTTTCTTTTGCCATCTCATCTGAAGCGATATCTTTAGGATTGCCTTTGATCAGTATTTTACCCTCATCAATGATGTAGGCGCGGTCAGATATTTTGAAGGTATCCTGGACATTGTGGTCGGAGAGGATGATTCCTATTCCTTTGTTTTTCAGCTTCAGCATTATTTTTTGAAGCTCGGTTATGGTCAAAGGATCAATTCCCGTGAAAGGCTCATCAAGAAGGAGGAATTTCGGCTTTATAAGGAGGGAGCGGCAGATTTCCAATCTTCTTCTTTCGCCCCCGGATAGGCTGTGGGCAGGCTGCTTTTCTAGATCATGGAGCCCAAGCTCCTCCAGAAGCTCTCTGATAATTTTTTTTCGCTCTTCTTTTCGTATTGGTTGGAGCTCAAGAATTAGCCTAAGGTTATTCGCCACAGATGCCTTTAGGAAGACAGAATGTTCTTGAGGAAGATAAGTAATGCCCTCCGCAGCTCTGAGGTGGCTTGAATATTGTGAAATATTTTTCTCATCCAGAAAAATGTCACCACTGTCAGGCTTAATGAGTCCCACGATCATCTGAAAAGTTGTTGTCTTCCCGGCTCCATTTCTTCCTAGAAGGCTTATTATCTCACCTGAGCTTATTTCAATATTCACACCCTTGACTACAAGGCGGAAATTGAAGCTCTTTGTCAGGTTTTCTGATTTGAGCACAGACATTGTTTTACGGCTTTTCAAGACGGAGGAGGAATTTTTTGAGATCGAGTCCGCCAGTGAAGCCTCCTATGCTTCCGTCAGAGGAGAGAACTCTGTGGCAGGGAATAACAATAAGCAGGGGATTCTGGGATAGAGCTTGACCAATGCTCCTGTAGCCCCGGTGATTCAATTTTTCGGCAATAAATTTATAAGTTTGCGTTTTCCCATAGGGGATTTTTCTTGTTTCCAGCCAGACTTTCCTCTGATAAGGAGTTCCAGAAATAAAGTCAAGAGGAAGGGAGGTGAAGTCTTCTTTCTTCCCCTCGAAATATTGGCTAAAGAGTTTTTCTTCCCGGTGAAATTCCTTTCTCTGAAGCTCAAGAAGAATTGACTTTCTTTTAAAGAATTCAGTAATCTCTTCGAAACGGTTTCGGTTCTTCAGGGACGAAGCGAGGCTTAATCCCTTTTCACTCTTGGCAAGGAAGATTTTACCCAGGGGGAAATCAAGGATCGTGTAGAACATGCGGTTTTCTAGATACCTAAGGAGAGTCTTTCTGCAAGAGGAGAAGGCAAGCCCTCCTTCAGGATTTTTCTTTGAGCTTCTTCAATATCATACTCCATGCGGTAGAAATTGACTTTTCTTGCTTTGGAATCATAGATGGCGCATGCTGAGAGTGGGCTTCTATCCCGTGGTTGTCCAAGCGCACCCGGATTAATAAGGTATTTAATGCCTTTTTCAATTTTAACCTCGTTGGAGTTGCCTGTCATAAAAGTTCCATCCACAGCATCCGCATTAGGATCTTTTTTAGTGTATACAAACGGGAAGTGGGTATGACCAAAGAAACAGATGGGAGTGGTTATATGTTCGAAAGCTTCTGCGGCGTCGAATTCTCCAAAAATATAATGATCTTCGTCAAAAGGCGCGCCATGGCAGATCATTATTTCCTTGTTGATAATCTGTGGCCCAGTTTTTAGACGGTTGAGAAAATCCAAGTTTTTCTTCATGATGTGATCCGCAGTCCAGTGAATGGCAGAGGCGGCAATGGGATTAAAGGTCTGGACAGAGTCGAGGCCGCAGACAGCCTTATCGTGGTTTCCTCGGATTATAGAGAGGGGTTTAAGAGCGCGAACTTTTTGAATGATTTCGTTAGGAGAGGCGCCGTAGCCAACCAGATCGCCGAGAAAAATGTAATGGTCAATTTTCTTTTTCTGGATAAGTTTATGAAGTGCAAGATAAGATTCTAAATTTCCGTGGATGTCAGTAAAGATCAAATAGCGCATTTTTCGATTCCTTTGGCTTTTTCTTGTAATGAATTATACATTTTATGGGCCTTGTAAGAGCTTCTCACCAGAGGGCCTGATTCAACATCCCTGAACCCGAAATCTAAAGCGATTCTTTTCAAATGTTCGAACTCAGGAGGGGAATAGTATTTCCGGACAGGTGCGTGTGTTTTTGAAGGCTGGAGGTACTGGCCTATGGTTAAGAGATCGCAGAAGACTTCCCTCAGGTCAGAAAAGGATTGGATGATTTCTTCTTTTTTCTCTCCCAAGCCAACCATGAGCCCTGATTTGGTCACAGCAGCCATTCCTTTCGCCTTTTTCAGAACATCTAAGGACCGATTGTAATTTTTTCTGGGGCGGTTTATTTGAGTGTAGAGGCGCTCTGTTGTCTCCAGATTATGATTTAAGATATCTGGCTGGGCTCGAGAGACTTGTTCCAGAGCATTCTCATCGCCCTTGAAATCTGGTATCAAGGCCTCTACTTTGACCCCGGGTGTTCTCTCTTTTATCGCCCTTATTGTTGCGGCAAAGAGAGAAGCTCCGCCGTCAGATAGATCATCCCTTGTCACCGAAGTTATGACTGCATAGCGGAGACCAAGCAAAGAGACAGCCTCTGCTACATGCTCAGGCTCGTCCGGGAAAGGGGGTGAGGGGAATCCTTTTTCCACCGCACAAAATGCACATCCCCGCGTGCAGGTTTCTCCAAGAATCAGGAAAGCAGCTGTCTTACGGGACCAGCACTCAGCGACATTAGGACATTTTGCACTGCGGCAGATTGTGTTGAGCCTCCCTTTTTTAAGGGTGTTAGAGACGTAGAAAAAATTCTCGTGAGAGGGGAATTTAACCTTAAGCCAATTCGGCTTTTTTGTTGGTTGTATTTCCGGGAGGGACGACACCATTCCTGCTCTGGAGAAAAATAATTGTTTAACCTAAATTGAAAATAGTTTCCTCTTAAAGTCGAGGCGAAATATTAATACTCTAATTCTTTATCTCTCTTCATGCGTCTCCGCATCCTTTTGCGTGCCAGGGCATCCTTCATTCTTCTTTTCTCACCGGGCTTATAGTAGACAGAATGTTTTTTAATCTCTTTGATTATTGCTTGCTGTTGAACTTTTCTTTTGAATCTTCGAAGAGCACTTTCTATTGATTCGCCTTCTTCAACAACTATGAACGCCAAGAATATTCACCTCCTTAGATGTGTTAATATCAACCTCTTATATCTGAATCTTCCTGTCATGTCAAGGCAAAATCAGAAAAACGCAGGGGCTTGGTTTATCTTGTAGGGGCTTGATTTATCAAGCCCACCTTTATGTTTTAATCAATTAGATCTATCCATATATTATTCTTTAGGAGCTTAATTCATCAAATCCACATAGATGCCTTCACCGACTAAGCTTCGCTTATTTTTCTGCATTGACTCTCTATTTTGTCTGTGATATTTCTGTTCTTCACTTCAGTTTAAAATAGAAGCAATGATTAATATCGGATCGAGGAGGGGATTATGGATGATTCTCTGAAGTTTGCGAAGAGATGGGTTATAACCGGAATTGTCTGCGGTTTTTTGGCAGGCGTCTCTTATGCTGTTTCGATAGCTATTTCCCTGTCGCCGCGCATTGCCTATCCTGTATTCTGGGCCTTTGGTCCGCTTTTATGTGCGAGTGCTCCGGGTTTTTACTACTTTGTAAAGCATTATCGGAAGTCCATTCCCCTTCAAATCGGGATACTGTTTTTAATTATTGCCGGTGCCTCTGTCACGATGATGGGCACGATGCAGGCCGCAGGTCGGGCTGTGTTTCGGGCTGTTCCCCTGGAAGGAGCCAGCGAGGTCACGAAGGAGGCTTGGGAGCTGGCTTATAAAGCAGCCAATGCCGTTCAAATGGGAGCTGATGTTGCCTGGGATATATTCATTTTCACCAGTGTCTTTCTTTTGGGAATTGTCATGTTCAAACATCCGAAGCTGGGGTGGATATTTGGAACGCTCGGCTGCATCATAGGCCTTTTGGGCTTGGCTTTTAATATTTACACTTTTCCTAATAATCCGGGAACGCAAGGGCTTGTTGATATGGGACCGTTTGTGGGCCTTTGGTTTACGACCGTTAACATAAAAGTATTAGTTTCTCTAAAGTGGATGGACACAAAAGTAGAAATCAGCCCAAATTGAACGAATAATATAGGATTAGGGCCCATGTATCACAAACAGAATAAGATGTTTGTGGGTTACGTCAATAGTCTAAACCCTGAGGCTTTCAAGAATTTGGTTTTGGCCGTCCAGAGAGGAGAAGCATTTTCTGAGTCCTTCCTTACATACTTCGAGATGAGCCCGGAGGAGATGTGGACTCGGTTTAAAAACGAACTTTTACCGACCGTAAACAAAGGTTCGGGGACATTCCCTTACCGTTCCTCAAGGGCCTACAAGCAAAGAACTGGCAGCCGCAATCCGAAAGATGTTTGCCTATCCCAAAGTCGCTGCTATCGGGATCGCATCACTCCCCTTTGGCCAGCGTGATAAAGAGGGAATTTCCCTTAAAGCTGCTTACCGCCTGATCGAGGGTGCAGTAAAAGGAGTCAGGGGAAGATAACAGGCTTAATTTGTAAAAATAAGAATCCCTGCATAGATTTTTGATTTTTCTCTCCGATGGATTTTTAGGCTTGAACCCTGATTTTTTTTCTATATGATAATGAAAATCTTCATGAAAAGGAGAAGGATATTATGAAATTATGTTTCTGTCGTTTTTTGTTATCTGCAGGCATCTTCGTTGTTGCCCTTGTCTGGTGGCCTGAAACCTGGGCAAAATGGGTTATTGTTGTTGTCGCCGGCCTCATGGCCATCTTAAGTCTTTTTTTTAATGTATGCTGCTGTTCCATGAAGAAGAAGGAAGAGAAATAACTTTTTCTGTTCATAACCAGCCCAAGAAAAAAAGAATAGAGTAGTAGAATCAGCACCTTCTCGGTTTCTCCGCATCCATGACATCCAGCCATCTGCACGCCCGTATATCTCCTATCTTGGCTTTATTATACTCAGACCTTAGCCTATGAAATGTCATGAGTTCCAAATTCTTTTTACACAAAACATGATATAATTTCGTATTACAATTAGAGGAAAGAACCTGTGATTAAAAACTATATCTTGATTGCAATCAGAAATCTGTGGAAAAGAAAGCTTTTTTCATTGATAAACGTCATCGGGCTTTCGGTGGGGATCGCCTGTTTTTTCCTCATCGCGGCAAACCTCATGGATGAGTTTTCCTACGACAATTTCCATGAGAACCAAGATAACTTATACCGTGTTGCCCTTAAAAGGATTTACCCTGATAACGTGGTCTACTATGCCATCATCCCTTTCTCACTCGGTGAGGCCATGTTGAACGATTTTCCTGAAGTCGAGAATATGACTCGAGTCTTTAAGGTATTTCAGAAAGCAGTTTTTCGCTACGAGGACAAAACTTATGAAGAGGACAAGATCTTTTTTGTCGAGCCAAAGTTCTTCGAGATATTCAACATCCCTCTAGTCGAAGGAAATGCAACCCAGGTGTTTTCTAATCCGAATTCCCTGGTGATAACCCGGGATACAGCGCTTAAATATTTCGGGGACGAGAAAGCTTTGGGTAAAAACATCTCCACTCCCCAGGGGGAATTCCTGGTGTCTGGTGTTTGTGAAAACGTGCCCAAGAATTCTCACCTGGAGTTTGATTTTGCTGCTTCTCTGAACTTATTGGATTTCAACAGACAACCGAATTATGTGTCTTTTTCTGTGTATACCTATATCGTCCTGCGCGACGGTACTGACCCGGAGGGGATTGAGGACAAGATGCCGGCGCTTGTGGAGCATTACGCTGCTGGCCCTATTCAGGCAAGCTCAGGAATATCTTACAAGGAATACATTGCTGCCGGGAACGGCTACGACTACTTTCTGCAGCCCATCCGCGATATCCACCTCCGCTCCCACCTGACCAACGAAATGAAACCCAACGGGAACATTACCTATGTCTACATCCTGATCGCTATTGCCCTTTTCTTGATAGTCATCGCCTGTATCGGTCTATTCGGACTTTCGACCTACATGGCCGAGCAGCGCACAAAGGAGGTCGGAATCCGTAAAGTACTGGGATCGACGGCTTCAAAGATTGTGGTTCTGATGTCCAAAGATTTTGCAAAGCTGGTGGCTGTGGCTTTTCTGATCGCCGTACCAGTTGCTTATTATACCATGATCAAGTGGCTCCAAAGCTTTTCCTTCCGGACTAGTGTCCCGCTCTGGATATTTCTCCTGGCTGGAGTCGTAGCTTTGGTAGTGGCTCAGTTCACTATCAGCTTTCAGGCTTTGAAAGCGGCCAACTCCAACCCAGCCGACTCCCTTCGCTTCGAATAAAATTGGGTCACAATAATTAAGGGATTTATTAAGATGAAAGCCTGTTTAAAAGATATAGCCGAGGATTATTTTAATTTCCTGGCTAAATCCTTCCCTGTTATGTGTGCCAGCGATGAATTCCATTTTCTTCCCCGGGCCCAAGCCGCGGGAAAATATTTAGACCGGATGGAAGACCTTCAGAAGGGCTCTATCTTTGATACCATCTCCTTTCTGAAGGAATTTCGGAATGGACTTGACGGCCTTTCCATCCACGAAAGTGAAATCGAAGAGTACACTGACCTCGAATTATTAAAATCCAGTGTTGCTGGTGCCCTGGTTGAGCTGGAAGTGTACCAGCCCTGGCGGCATAATCCTTTATTGTATTTGAAGATAGCTTTTATAGGTCTTGATCAGACCATTAACAAACCCGCTTCCGGTGAAAATGAGAGGCGGGGAAGAATTCAGGCCCGCCTCGAGGGGATCCCTCGACTTTTGAGGCAGGCTATGAATAATTTGGAGGAAGTGCCTGAAACTTATCTCCAAGCCGCCCGAGCCATGCTGAAAGATGGCAGGCTTTATCTCCAGGAGATAGGCAGCTCTCAAGCTGAGAGGGCTCCACTCGCCAGCATGAAAATCATTCATAAAACTTTGGATTCTCTAAATATCTTCGATAGGTTTTTAGGAGAGATCATCCCTGTCCCTGATCGGATTATTTTTAGTCCGGCAATTAAGGAAAACTTGAAAGATTATTATTTTTCTTTCCGTACTTTGCCCGAAATATCCCAGTTAGCAGAGCAGGAGGCCCAGGAGTGCTTGATGGAGCTTGAGAAACTAGGCTCAAAGGTTGACCCTGAGAAATCCTGGCTTGAGCTTTATGATTCCTACCTGCCGGGTGAGCTGGATAAAATAGGCACCATGTCGCTTTATGACCGCGAAATAGAAAGCTTGAGTCTCTTTTTCCAAGAAAACGGTTTCGCCGAGACCGGCATGCAGACATCTTTTGAGCTGTGCGAAACTCCTACCTACCTGAGGTCGATCCGCAGTTCAGCCTCCTTCAGCGCTGCTTTAAATACCTCCGCCGGAGAAAAGGATCTCTTTTACATAACCACTAACATGCCAGGTAAGGGAAGTCAGGCAGAAAAAGAATCTCAGAAGAAGAGGCTGCACCGCGAGTATAAATTCCTCTCTGCGCATGAGGTTGTTCCCGGGCATCATCAGCTTGATTATGAGCGAAGAAAACAGAAAAACCTTATACGTAGACAGATTGAATCTCCTCTTTTTTATGAGGGGTGGGCCTCTTATGCCGAAACCTTGTTAAGCGAATACGGTTATGTGGAAGATCCTCTTGATAGACTTGTAGATTATAAACGCAGGTTGTGGAGAGTCGCCAGATGCAAGATAGACCTGGGCTTAAACGCAGGAAACCTTTCCCGGAAAGAAGCCCTGCAAACTTTGACGGAGATGGGATTTACTCCAGGGGAGGCAGAGAGGCAGGTGAATCGGATTCAATTGAATCCAGGATACCAATTGTGCTATTTTCTTGGCCGTTATGAAATAATGAACTTGAGGAAGTGCTGCAAAAAACAGTTGGAGTTGGGACGTTTTCATCAACTGCTTTTGGAGGGAGGAGAATTGCCTTTTCGGTTGATCGAAAAACGACTCAAGGCCTTTGATATGGACAGCACTCAATCTGAGGAGGAGTAGAAAATGGAAGATTTCTTCGGATATCACTCCGAATGGAACCTCGGAAGCCCGGGCGGATGGGATTACCAGCGCACTACCCAGATAATAGGTAAAGAGGTTTGGATAAAGCTGAATGAGATTCAGTCCATAGGAGTCGATCTGGATATGGACCATCCGCTGTTTTTTCCCTTAAATAGTTTTACAGAAATGCTTGTTCAGGTACACAAGACACTAGCTGGCAACAATCCCGGTTTGATCGCAGTCGTTGCTGAAGAAGAAACTCTGGAGAGCGTAACCGAAAACCGGAACCTTGCCCAACAGCTAAGTTCAATTGAAGGGATTACAGGAGTGCTGATGGCTCCGCAGGAACTTGAGCTCAAAGATTCAAAAGTCTCCTGGCGTGGCCGCCCTGTGTCCGTGCTTTTTGTGGATTTTAACACTGACGTGCTTGTCTCCCTTCACCACAAACACGACCTAACCCCGCTTCTTCAGGCTGTAAGAGAAAACCGCGTCATCAACCCGCGGGGGACTGAACCGATAAACGTCAAAAGCATGTTCGAAGTTATTTCCGGCCCTATGAGTGATCGGTTTCACCCTGAAATCGTAAGGCGTACCCCCTGGACTCGGCAGTTCCATCCACGCATGACCTCCGGGCCCGGGGGTGAAGATATAAAAAATCTTATAGAGTGGACCCGGTCTAACTGGGAGAACCTTGTGCTTAAACCGGAGAGAGGTTATTCCGGCCAGGGGGTGTGTTTAAGTGAGATGAAAATAGAGGCCGATGAAGCAGTGAACCTGGCATTGAGCAAAGGAAATTATATCGTCCAGAAAAAAATCCCCCTTCATCTTTGGGCAGAAGATATCCCCGTTTTAAATCGCGATAAAAAAGAGATCACCATCGAGAGTTATCAAACGGATTTCCGCTCGATCGTTGGTGCTCAGGGTCTGTTCGGATTCCTTTGTCGATTTGGAGGTGTTCCCACAAACGTTGGAAGCGGAGGGGGAGTGCAGCCGCTGGCTGTACTTCGTTCTGACTTGAGTGTAAAGGAAGCGGCCGACCGTATTAATGATGCTATCCTTAATATAGGTTACGACAATCTATTACAGGTTATTGAGATGCAAGAAAAAATGTCAAAGGATCATGATTTCACATATCTTCTCGGCCCGATTAAGATAGCTATAAGGCCAAGATTACTAACCTCGCAACAGCTTGCCGCCTTGGAAAGATACTGTACTGCATTGTGGTCAGACTGTTTGACCCTGGAGAAGATGTGGCTTGCGGGTGAGCTTGACGAGATGATCTGTATGTCAGAGGAGGAACTTAAAATTGCCCGTATGCAGCCCTGGCGCGGGGGGGCAGCCATTTTTGCATCCGACGGTCTTTTTAATTTCGGAACCATAAAGGAGATCTCATGAATATCAAAGTTGATCCCGACTGGTGGAAGAAAATATTTGATGAGGTCTATCTTCTCACGGATGCCCGTTCGGTATGCGATGAGGAACTCACCCGTCAAGAGGTAGACCTTATCTTAGAGATGCTGCCGGTTCGGCCGCAACATAAGATCCTTGATCTTTGCGGAGGCCATGGCCGACACAGTTTGGAGCTGTTCGCTCGGGGTTTTACAGGGGGCACAATGCTGGATTATTCCAAGTATTTGATAGATCATGCCAGGTCAAATGCCGAGATAAAGAATTATCGAATTAAACTTATCCAAAGAGATGCAAGGGACACGGGATTACCCTCAGAAAGTTTTGATCATGTGCTTATCCTGGGAAATTCCCTGGGATATATTGCTGAATCCGAGGCTGACGCGCTGATTCTGCAAGAAGCTAAACGCGTGCTGAAGAAAAAAGGATGGATATTGATCGATGTGACCGATGGGAGCAAGGTCGAAGAGACCTTGACGCCTACCGCCTGGCATGAAATTGATGCAGATAAAGTAGTGTGCCGTCAACGGGAGCTTGTGGGCAAAAGAGTTGACGCGCGGGAACTTGTCCTTAGCAAGAAAGAAGGATTAATTCGAGACTCGACCTATTCCATTCGCATATATAGGCCCGGGGAACTTGCGGCGATGATGGAAAAAGCAGGGTTCAAGAAAGTCAGAGTTCAAAACGACTTTCGCGCCCACAAGGATAAGGGTGATTATGGATTTATGAACCGCCGCATGCTGGCCATCGGCCGCAAGCTCTGAGGTTGAGGACGGAAATGTCTGCTTCGGAGTGTCGCTGGAAACTATCTCAGGTTTATTTCGGATTTCTCTTCATGAAGAAAATAACCGCAAGAACGATAAAAACAATACTTTGAATCAACAGAAACATATTCCATGCGTAACCCTCGACTATCAGGTTTACCAATACTCCTTCTAAGCCGAATAGCAAAAAAACAAGCGCTACGACTGACATAGCTCCAGACATTGCTTTCTTATCTGTTAAGCTTCGCATCCAGAAAGCAAAGATTCCCAGGCAAATTTGGGCTATAGCTAACGACATATGGGTTGAAATAAGAGACGGATTAATGGATTCAGAAGGAGTATTCAATAATTTCATTAGCGCCTCAGGGGCGAACAACCCAAACAGGCCCCAGACCCCTGCGACCACCACAGGAATCAAAAGCAGGTTTTTCTGTAGTTTCATTTTACACCTCCTTTGTTTAAATAAACTAAGAAAGACGGCGAATCTTAGTAGAGTATTATGAAGCGAATCTTGAAGATAAGTATGATGAAATTATCATGAATGGATATCAAGGTCCATCCCCCATTTTTTTTCCAAGGCTCTACTTAAAAACAGAGTATGAGAAAGCCATTCCTCTGCTAGAGAATGCTGTCGCATTAGACCCAGGATTGGCTTATTCCTACCTATGAGATTTTCACTGCTATCGACTCAATTGCTCGATATGTGAGATCAGGAATTTAAACCACTCCCAGTTCTTTTAATTTTTCTTCGATGATTGATTTCTGTTTTTCGTATCGAGTGAATACTTCCTCGAGCTCATTCAACA
>DRHQ01000057.1 GCA_011049545.1 Candidatus Aminicenantota bacterium
TCTTTATGAGGACGAATTTGAGGATATTCTCAGGGAGAAAGAGAAAAAACTAAACAAAATCACACACGGGCAGTACTTAAAGATCAAGCCATCATCTCTGGGTTTAAACAAAGGAAAAAAGATTGCCCTCATCTACGGAATGGGAGCTATCCATACCGGAGAAGGTTTGTATCAATCCATGGGAAGCTCTACAACGGCCCGCTGGATTAGGAAGGCCCGGAAAGATAAATCCATTGCAGCAATCGTCTTCCGGGTTGATAGCCCAGGGGGCTCGGCTGTGGCTTCCGATATTATCTGGAGAGAAGTAGCTTTAGCCAAAAAGGAAAAACCGTTTGTTGTATCCATGTCCGATGTTGCCGGTTCAGGAGGATACTGGATTTCCATGTCCGCCCACAAAATTGTAGCCCAGCCTCAAACCCTCACCGGGTCTATCGGGGTCATCTCTGGGAAATTCAACTTTTTAAAACTTTATGAAAAACTGGGAATAACTTCAGAGAAGCTAACCTTCGGGAAAAGGGCAGATTTATTTTCTACTTATAAGAAACTCACCAGGGAAGAAAGGGACTTCCTTAAAAAAGAAATTCTGTGGGTTTATGATAAATTCCTGACAAAAGTTGCAGAGGGACGAAACTTATCAAAAGAAGACGTCGACAAAATCGGAAGAGGTCGGGTCTGGACAGGAAGTCAGGCACAAGAACAGGGCTTGGTAGATGAGCTCGGAGGATTATCCCGTGCGCTTGAACTGGCAAAAGAACTGGCCGGTATTCAAATCGATGAAGAAGTTAAACTCGTAGTTAGGCCCAAAAAAATCTCATTCTTTGATACGTTTTTAGGTAGAAGATTGATAAAAATAAACCCCGGTCTCGACCCTAGGTTAGAAAAAATGTTTTCTGCATTCATGCTGCTGAATAAAGAAAAAATCCTGACAATAATGCCTTTCTGGTTTGCCCCGGAATAGACAAAAAATTGCGGGTTTGATGAATCAAACCTTTAAAGTAAACCAAGATTCTGTAATAGCTATAAATCATTGAATATATTTTAAAAGGTGGGCTTGATAAATCAAGCCCCTACACAAGAAGAATCAAGCAGCTACATTAGAAAACAAACAGGTGGAGATAAATCAAACTCCTGCAATACCTTTAAATAATATATATATATCAAAAGGTGGGTTTGATAAATCAAGCCCCTACACAAGACAAATCAAAACCGTTCAGTTTATTTATTTATTTTAAAAGGTGGGCTTGATGAATCAAGCCCCTACGGTAAATTAAACCCATACAATAAATCAGATCCCTACAGCAAATTAAATCCCCACATAATCAGTAGGCGTATGAGGAAGGACAGATCGTCTTGAAATCACAAAAGTTGCAGTTGTGCCAATCGGGCTTTGCTTCATAATTTTGGATTCGAATGCCTGCTTCTGCTTCTTTAATTTTCTCCACAGCTTTCTCCATCTCCTTTTCGTTCTTTTGGGCATGGCCTACGATGTCTGATTCCAGAAAATGGAGCTGTGTCTCGAAAAGCGGAATATCTTGCGTCTTGATAAAAGAAAGGGCGTACAAATTCATTTGAAGGCTACTCCTGGCTTTTTTATCAGCTTCTTTCTGGTCTTTGACATTTGTCGCCTTAAAATCAACGATAACCGCCCTATTATCTGTATAATCAACCCTATCCCAGCGGCCGATGAATTTAACATCGTTTAGCTGCCATTTGAAGCTTTTTTCAAGGAAGTGAGGAAGATGCTTTGAGTCTTCTTCCCGGCGATAAAATAAGCGAAGTGCCTTTGCACCTGCTTTCTTCCTCGTTTCTTCATGTTCCCGGCTGAGAAATCCTTCGTTTATCCAGCGTTTGTCGTATTCTCTAAGAAACTCCTTTTGACTTAATTTCGCACCTTCTATCTTTTTTCTCAAATAAATATGGATAGTGTTGTGGAGGACGCGGCCAAAAACCAGGTTATGGTGGGGAAGAACAGGAATCCGTATGATGTGCCTGTATCTGTACTTCAGGGGGCAGGTTAAGTAATCATCCACCTGAAGATAGCTTAAGGTTAGGGCTCCTTTGATTTTCGCTTCCTGGATGAATTTAGGCTGGGGAGATGATTTAGAATACCTTTTTATTTCTTCTAGGGCTGAAGTCTGGAGAATATCTTCAGGCATCTGGGGAAGATCAAAAGCTTCGAGGACAAAAGGACTTACCTTTTTCAAGCGCTTCAAACCGTAATCTCGAGCCCAGGTCAAATAGAGGAGGTCTTTGGCTCTTGTCATCCCCACATAAAACAGCCTCCTTTCCTCCTGGATATAGATCTTTTTCTTCTGCTCTTGACCATAATTATCTCCTATGGGAACTTTATCCATGAGAACATCATCAGGAACAGGAATTTTCTCTTTTCTCTCTCTGCCGGGAAACCTGTCTCCAATCAGACTGACCATGAAAACGACAGGGAACTCCAACCCTTTAGCTTTATGGACTGTTAGAACGCTAACAGCGTCTGCCTCCAGTTCCGCCTCGGCAGTGGCAGGATTATCCCCTACCTGCTGAAGGATATCCAGATACCGGGCAAAAGAAGAAATAGAATCATCATCTGTTAACTCTGAAAAATTCTTCACCTTATCAAAGAAAATGCGGATATTCTTTATTTTCAACTCTGCCTGAAGGCTCCTTTCCTCAACGAGAGATTTCAGATAATCAGTCTTCTCGAGAAAAGAATAGACAACCATTCCCGCATTCCGAGAGCTTGCCAGCTTGACAAAATAAAGTAAATCTTCGAACATTCTCTTGATTTTTACCACAGTAGATTCAGAAATCTCTACCGGACTCTTTCCTCTAGAAATTCTCTTGAAAACTTCATGGAGAGGAAAATTCCTTTTGTGAGCATAATTAGAAACTTTGGTTAAATCGTAAAGATCTATTTTATATACATCGGAAAGGGCAAGATAAAAAAGGCTCTGGCTGTCTTCAAAATCAGTCAAGGACTTCATGAAGGAAATGAGGATTTTCACCTCGTCCTGAGAATACAATCCCCTGCTTCCAGAAAATCTAAAGGGAATCTCCTTCATGTTTAAAGCCTTGAGGAATGGATCTGCATCTGCATTCCGTCTTACAAGAATGGCAATATCACCGTACTTATATCCCTGTTTAATCTTTTCCAGAATCATATCAGCGACTTTATCTACCTCATGAGAAACAGTATCAAACTGAAGCATGTGGATACTCTTTCCTTTGGTTTTCCGTGATGCCTCCAGGGCTTTATTAATTTTTTCTTTAAATTCCAACCGGTCGGGATTATTCTGCTTGATCAGTTGTTGGGCAGAATCAAGGATAGATTGGGTTGAGCGGTAATTCTTATTTAAAACGACCTTTTTATAATTAGGGTAAATCTTCCGAAAATTATAGATATTGCTTAAAGATGCACCTCTAAAGCGAAAAATGCTTTGGTCGTCATCTCCGCAGACAGTCAGGTTCTTGCTTTTTGCTGCCAGGAGCTTTAGCAGCAAGAACTGAATGTAATTTGTATCCTGGAATTCATCAACAAGAATGTACTTGTATTTATCCTGGAACTCTTCGAGTAAGGAAGGGCGCTTTCGAAAAAGCTCTGCCACCAAAAGAACCTGGTCTTCAAAATCAATTTTTCCTTCCTCCATCAGCAATTCCTGGTACTTATGATAAACTTTGGCCATCTCCAGATGTTTTAAGGCGCTCTCCTTTTCCCCGTCATCCGAAGCTTCTGCACTGAGCTTTTGAGAATATTCCAGATACTCGTCTGGTTTTATATCTTCCTGTTTTAATCTTTTAATAGTAGTCAAGAGTTCCTGAATGTGTTTTGTGGGGAAACTCAGGGGACGATAGTAGTCTAAAGGAAACTCGAAGAGGTGCTCTCTAAAAAAAATAGCCTGCTCAACTTCATCGAGAAGCTTGAAATCCGGAGAATAACCCAGTTCCATCACATAGTTCCTCAGCACTCTTTCCCCGAAGGAATTAAAAGTGCTGATCTCAACGAAAGAGTAGCTATAAGGAATCAAGAGATCAACTCTCTCTTCCATTTCATTGGCTGCTTTTTCGGTAAAGGTTACAGCCAGGATTTCTTCGGGTTTGGCTAACTTGGAGGCAATGAGATAAGCGATGCGCTGGGTTATAACTTTTGTTTTTCCTGTTCCAGCCCCAGCAATAATAAGAAGAGGACCCGAACCATAGGTCACTGCCTCCTTTTGGACAGGGTTCAGGGCCTCGAGTAAATGATGCAGGCTTTCCTTCTGAGTTGATCGGGGCATGCTCTGAATGATGCGAAAATTGATTTACTTTTCTTTTTTAATGATAACGACTTCATCTGGCTTTACCAGCCAGAGCTTTTCTCGAGCTTTCTTCTCCACTGCTTTTGGATTCTGCTTCAACTCTTCTATCTCTTTCTCCAATTTGTTTTTTTCTATCTCAAGACGCACTATCTCTTGAAGCAGAGCTTTGTGCTCTTTCTGAGCTCGATATATTTCAATCAATCCTTTCTTTCCGAAAAAAGAGGCAAGGAGCAGTACCAAAAAGAAAAAGCCCAATCCAGCGATTAGCAGCTTTCTCCGAAACGATATATTGTCTTTCTCTTTTTTCCTCATCAAGAAATCAACTTCAAGCCAATTCCCATGAGTTTCTCTACTTCTTTCTTTGATCCAGATTCAGCATAGCATCGAATAAGAGGCTCTGTCCCAGAGAACCTGAGGAGAAACCAATCATCATCGGCTAAATCTAACTTTATCCCCTCGATAGTCTCTATGTCGAGCACCTTCCTGTCATTGAGGAAGCTTGGAGGATTTTTTATTAGTTTTTTAAGCTTCCTCTCTCTTGCCGCATTTAAAGGAATACTCTTCTGCTTCCCCACTCTTTTCCCGTATTTCCGGAACAAATCATTTATCTGTTCTGAGAGGGTTTTCCCCACGGCAGCTATCATTTCTGCAACCAGCAGTCCGGCGAAAATCCCATCTTTTTCTGGAAGATGATCCTTTATGGCGATACAAGCACTCTCTTCTCCCCCAAAAATAATTTTTTTCTGGAGGAAAAGTTCGGACAGGAACTTGAATCCA
>DRHQ01000058.1 GCA_011049545.1 Candidatus Aminicenantota bacterium
AAATCATGGAGGTTCATGAGGGAATTCTTGATAAAAAAAAGGTTCTACTGGAAATCCTCGAAAAAAACAAACTCCATCCCGAGCAAATTGCCTATATAGGTGATGACATAGGAGACCTTGAGGTCATCAAATCTGTAGGACTGGCAGGTGCCGTTGCCGATGCGCATCCAGAGATAAAGAAACACAGTCATTTTATCTGCGGCAATCCTGGAGGGAAGGGAGCCGTACGGGAATTTATTGAATTCATTCTTGAAACCCAGAATAAATGGCCAACCATCGAAGCCGGCTTTAAAGATTTTGTTAAGCTAAAGGAAAAAATCTAAAACTAAAAATATAATTAGCTCGGCGATAACCAGTTACTTTTTCCTGGTCAGCTGGAGGATAAGGTGAAAATAAAACCAGAAATTTTCAGAGAGTACGATATAAGAGGTGTTGTCGATAAAGACCTGACTCAGGATACTGTTGAATTATTAGGAAAAGGAATAGGCACCTATTTTCGCCGGCATAAAAGAAAAGAGGTAGCCCTGGGAAGAGATTGCCGACTCAGCTCTCCGTTCTTTTCGGAAGCTCTATCCAGGGGCCTTCTCTCAACAGGGTGTAAGATCGTAGAGCTCGGCGTCATCCCGACTCCTCTCCTTTATTTCGCTATTTATCACAAAAAAATGGAGGCGGGAGTGATGCTCACCGGCTCCCACAATCCTCCTGAATATAACGGCTTCAAAATAATGGTTGGAGAGGAAACACTCTACGGAGAAGCCATCCAAGACATATTAGCCATCATTCAAGACAATGATTTCATAAAAGAGGAAAGTACCTCCAGGAGAACTTACGATATTACTTCTGAATACAAAGATTATATTGAGAAAAATATCAGGCTCGAAAAAAAACTTAAGGTAGTCGTGGATGCTGGAAACGGAACTGCAGGGGTTATAGCTTGCCCTATTTTCAAAAAGCTGGGATGTGATGTTATCGAACTCTACTGTGAGATGGACGGCAACTTTCCCAACCACCATCCTGACCCAACTCTTCCTGAAGCCCTCGAAGATCTCATCAAAGAAGTCATCAAGTCAAAAGCACATTTGGGCATAGCCTATGATGGAGACGGAGACAGGATTGGAGCCATTGATGATAAGGGGAACATTATCTGGGGCGACCTCCTCCTGGTCCTCTTCTCGCAGGATATACTTTCGCGAAATCCAGGAGCTTCTATCATCTCTGAAGTGAAAGCTTCTAAAGTTTTTTACGAAGAAATTAAAAAATTGGGCGGCCGGCCTATCATGTGGAAAACCGGCCATTCCTTAATCAAGAAAAAAATCAAGGAAGAAAAAGCTCTTCTGGCCGGGGAGATGAGCGGCCACATCTTCTTCGCCGACAGATACTTCGGTTTTGATGACGCCATCTATTCTTCAGCACGCCTGCTGGAACTCCTTTCTAAGTCAGGAAAAAAGCTCTCCCAGATGCTCTCTGAACTACCCAAAACCTACAATACACCAGAAATTAGAGTTTACGCTTCTGATGAGGTGAAATTCAAAATAGTCGAAGAAGTAAAAAAAGAGCTTTCTCAAAAATACCCTATCATCGATATAGACGGTGTCAGGGCAATTTTTCCTGAAGGGTGGGGCCTGGTTCGGGCCTCAAACACTCAAGAAGCTCTAGTTCTTCGTTTTGAAGGCGACACAGAAGAAGCCCTCAAGGCCATAGAAAAAGAAGTTAAGCATGCTGTTGAGAATGCCATAAAAAGGTTAGAGCGTACTTGAGTTTATTCGAGATTGTCCTCCATGGAATCGTTCAGGGCTTAACTGAATTTTTCCCGGTCAGCAGCTCAGGTCACTTGGTTTTTCTCCAGAACCTTCTTGGCTTCCGTGAACCACAATTGATCATAGATGTTATGCTCCATGTTGGCACTCTCCTTTCCCTCTTTATCTTCCTCCGCAGAGAAATCTTAGAACTTACCCAGAGCTTCGGGAGTTTCTGTTTGAGCCCTAAAAAAAATATTTCCGATCCAAAGATAAAACTTATCTTTTCCCTGACTGTTGCCTCTCTTCCCACAGCTTTGATAGGCTACTTTTTCCACGATTTTTTTGAATCACTTTTTTCCTCTTTAAGGGTTGTTGGCGTAGCACTGCTTATCACTGCCAGCTTTCTTCTCCTGACCAAATTTGCCAAAGAGAAAAAAAAGAAAGATATTGTTCATCCCTTTATCATCGGCATTCTCCAGGGTTTGGCCATTATCCCGGGCTTATCTCGTTCTGGATTGACCATAGGAGGAGCTCTCCTTCTTGGCTGGAAGAGAAAAGAAGCTGCTCAATTTTCTTTTCTCCTTTCCATCCCAGCCATTTTGGGAGCTTCCCTTTTTGAGCTCCAAAAGATTGACTCGAACACTGAACCCTGGTTTCCTTTGATAACCGGAATCCTAGTTGCCGCCTTTTTTGGCTTTATTGCCTTGACTCTTTTGGTTAGATTAATCAATAAAGGAAAATTTCATTCCTTCTCCTATTATTGTCTTTTAGTGGGACTTGCAGCTCTCATCTTATCCTTTCTCACATAGAATGAGCAACTTAACTGCTATTTTTTAAAGGAGATTAAAATGGATATTCGAGCAGTTATAATGGCCGGGGGTGCCGGCACACGATTCTGGCCGCTGAGCCGAAAGAAAAATCCGAAGCAGTTTCTTCCGATTGTCAGCGACAAAACAATGATCGAAGAAACAGTCCATCGTCTTCTGGCAAAGGTCCCCTCAAACCATATCTACACTATTGCTAACTTTTCCCAGACCCAAGTTATAAGAAGCCTCCTTCCAGATCTTCCCCAGGAGAATCTTCTTGTAGAACCAACGGGAAGAAACACAGCTCCTTCTTTGATGCTGGCTACTGCCTGGATTTATCTCCAGAATCCCAAGGCAGTGCTGGCTGCCTTGCCCGCTGACCATCTCATAAAAGACGCTCCTCTTTTCCTGAGAAAACTCGACGCTGGAGCCACAGCGGCCGCTGAAGGAGAAAGCCTCATCACGTTTGGAATTCCTCCCGCATATCCGGAGACTGGATACGGCTATATCCGGTTTTCCCCTGAAAAGCCTCTCCACTTCCTGGATGAGCCCTTTTTTTCCGTCCAGGAATTCAAGGAAAAACCTGAATACGAGCAAGCCAAGAATTTTTTAGAAAAGGGAAACTATTTCTGGAACTCAGGAATGTTTCTCTGGCGCGCAGATATTTTCGTCCAAAAGCTTGAAAAATACGCACCTTCCATGTTTATTTATTGGCAAAAGATTCTTGATGCTCTAAAAAACAAGGACGAAACCCAGATCGCCTCTATCTTTGAGGAGATTCCTTCAATATCCATAGATAATGCTCTGATGGAAAAAGCCGAGGGTGTGTTAATGGGGAGAGGAAATTTTGGCTGGTCTGATGTTGGAGCTTGGTCCTCATTAGCAGACATATGGCCTCGCGACAAAGAGGGCAATACGCTTAAAGGCGAAAGCATTATTCTGGATTCCAAAAATTGCCTTCTGTATAATCCTCACAAATTAACAGCCCTTATCGGCGTTAAGGATATCATTGTGGTGGATACTGAAGATGCCCTTCTCATTACTCACAAGAACATGGCTCAGAAAGTGAAAGACATAGTCGGGAAAATAAAACAAAAAGGCAAAGATAAATATTTATAAAAGATACCCTCGCCATGCATGATAGATTTCAAAAAGAATGAGACCACACACAAAAGATAGGACAATATAGACCAGTTTCTCGAGGAATTTAGCGAACCCCCCCCCTTAATAAAAAAAATTAGGCTTGCCCTTTCCCTCCGTTTTTAACTCTACTCAAGCTCTGCTCAAGAGAATTATATTTCTTCCTTAAATCCGATTCCATTCCTGAACAGAAACATGGCAGAAAGGAAATTGAGCAAGATAGGAAATTGTTCAATGAATGATTTTAAAAATTCACATTTTTACTTTTGCTAAAATAAAATATGCATTATTGTTCGTTTTTTCGTACATATAACTAACTTTATCGTACTTATGTTCGATTTAACGACCATAGGCACGAAATTTTACAATATTTTATAAGGTGCATTTTCAAGCATGGTAAAAAATAATAACAAGATTTGCGGACCACAATCCAGAAAGGAAGTACCGTGGAAGATAAATCACAAGAAGATTCAACATGTAAGCCTCAAGGTCTTAGATCTGCTGGAGCTACTACATAAAAATGGAATGGTTAACAGGGGAAGGAGCCTAAAAGCACCGCAAAGGAATATCAATAAAGAAGGAATTGTAGTCTATGAGGTTTCAAGTCTGCTTAATGATGAAAAGAGGATATATTATGAAGAGCAAACCAAAAATATTTTAAGATCTTTTAAAAAAAAGCTGCCTTAAAATCATCCTTAGTGGAGTTGTAACAAGGAGAAATGAAAAACCTGATAGACATATCAATGTTTTTATTTTGGTAAGGATAAAGAAATTGCCGCTGCGTTAGTTCGCCTGCTAAAAAATTATCTAGGTGCTCTTTACGAGCATATTAAAGCTGATCCGATATACTCGGATTGCACTAAGCGGAGTGCTGATCGGGCTTCTTTATGCAGCCTCAAACACGCTCCTGGGCAATTTCTGACTTAAATCCTTTAGCACAATGACTTCTACTTTTCTGTTTTCTTTTTTTTAGGCTTAAGGGGAGGAATTTTGATATCGATAACGTTGACCTCCCCCAGGGTTGCGAGAGGCTTGTCAAAGTCCTCCTTTTTCCCCACAACTAAAATTTGAACTTTATCCGGACGGAGGTATTTCTTTGCCACTCGCTGAACATCTCTTTTTGTGACTTTCTCCACTCCTTTTTTAACCCTGTCCATAAAATCTAGAGGATAACCGAAGAAGGCATACGTCATCAAACGATTTACAATTTTTGCCCGGCTGTCAAAATTAAAGACAAAGGAATTCAGGTATCCATCCTTAGCTCTGGCCAGCTCTGAACTGCTGACTTCCTCCTCTCTAATTCGCTTTAGTTCTTCGAGCATTAACTCTAAGGCATAGATGGTGGATTCTGATTTGGTTTGAGCTTCGCACCTAAAAACTCCAGGAACCTGATAATTTGCTCCATAATATCCCCAAACATCATAAGCAAGTCCTTCATCCGTTCTTATTTTCTTGTACATTCGGTCCCAGGAAAGAATGTTGTTCATCACGCTCAAGGCTGGGTAATCAGGGTTGTTTCTCAGACCGCCGATGTGGCCGAGCATGATGTTAGATTGGTTGATATCTGGCTTATTAATATAATTTATTGTGTATTTATACTCATAACTGACCTCAGGTATAGCAGGGATATCAGCTTCTCCTTCTTTCCATTTTCCCAGAGCTTTTTTTATCTTAGCCACCATATCCTTTGGGCCGAAATCTCCCCATACTGCCATAATGGTGTTATTCGGAAAGAAATACTGGTTGTAAAAATCAACAATATCCTGCCTTGTTATAGCTTCAATAGTGGCGTATTCTGGATGCCGGGCATAGGGACTGTCTTTGCCGTAGATTAATTTTTGAAACTCCCGGTATGTTATCTGACCTACTTCATCATTCCGCCGGGAGATACCTGTCTTTTCCCGGATTTTTGCCAAGTTTATCTTGTCTTCTTGAAAGGCAGGATTCATCAAGATATCTGCCAGGATTTCTAGAGCCCTGTCTATATCTTCCTTAAGAACAGAGACCGTTATGTATCCTGAAGTCAAACCGATTCCTGTTGAAACATAGGCTGCCATGGTCTCCAATTCTTTATCGATTTGGTCCCCCGTCATGGATGTAGTCCCTCCAGTGCGGAGAACTTGTCCTGTAATAGACGCTAATCCAATTTGAGAGGCAGATTCAAAAACAGAGCCCAGACGCACCATGGCCCGAATGTCTATTGTCGGATAGTTATGATCCTCGACTAAAAACAGCTCTAGTCCGTTTCCGAGTTCAACTCTTTCCACTTTCGGCATCTTGATAGGATTCAGCGGGGGAAAGATAAACTTATCCTTGGGGCTCTTCTGAGCATATGCAAAGGACCCACAAAAAAGAATCAAAAGAAATGAAGCAAGAAAAAGTGTAATTAATTTTCGCTGAAGTTTCATAGCCTTTTCCTTCCTATGGAAAAAATTTATTATAATCATATCCTCTCCCCCGACGTTTATTTTTCAGAAGCAATTTCACCGATTGTCCTGTGTTTCTTGATTAGGTATTTGTTGGCAACATACTTGACGTCCGCTGCAGTAACAGCTCTGATCTGTTTTATTTGGTCAAAGGCTGCGTCCAAATCTCCGAGGACAACTTCAGCATAAGTCAGCAAGGCAGCCATGTCTGAATTCGACTTCATCTCACCCAGCAAGCTTTTAACAGTACCTCTTTTAAATTTAGTTAATTCCTCTGAAGTCACCAGTTCCTTTTTTACTTTTTCAATTTCTTCATCGATCAGTTCCAAGCACTCAGCAGAAGTATGACCCCTGGAAGGGATAACATAGAAGGCTATGAGATTAGAATATTTCTCACCTGGAAATCCATTGAAGCTCGTTACATAAACAGCTACCTTTTTTTCCTTTACAAGAAGCTCGTAGAGCCTTGAAGAACGCCCCTGACCCAAAATATTGGCCAAAGCCTCCAAAGCAATATTATCCTTATGGCGATAGTCGGGACGGTGATAGCCAATAATAATCCTTGGCTGGGATTTTGCCTCGATGATAACCCGCCGCTCTCCCCACTGCTCAGGCTCTTTTGTCCTGACAGACTCCGGCTTGGGGCCACTGGGGATACGGCCAAAATAGACTTCGGCCATTTTGAAGACCTCTTCCGCCTTAACATCTCCAACGATCCCCACTGTCAGATTGTTCGGACCATAGAACTTCTTGAAGTATTGCTCCATATCTCGCCGTGTGATATTTTCCAGATCAGACATATGACCGATAATTGAATGTCCGTAGGGATGAGCTTTAAAGGCGGTAGCAAAAAAATCTTCAAACATTCTGCCTGTCGGCCGAGTCTCTACACTGAGTCTTCTCTCCTCTATAACAACATCCCTTTCTTTGAAAAACTCGCGAAAAACAGGATTGGAAAAACGATCTGATATCATGGCCATCCAGAATTCCACCTTGTTTGAAGGCAGGCTGTCTATGTATTGCGTAGCATCTCTGCTGGTGTAGGCATTGACTTCACGATCCCCTTCTTTCATTAACATATTGTCGGCTTCGCTGGTGACAACATATTCCTTGGCTTTCTTGCGCAGAGCCTCGAATTTCTTGGCCATTTCTTCAAGTTTTTCGGCATCCGGCTTGGCCTTGACCTTTTCTCCTTTGATCTTGTCAAAAAGGGCATCCAATTCTACGAGCACCTTTTTTTCTGCCTCGTAGTCTTTTGTTCCCACAATCTTTGTGCCTTTGAAAGCCATGTGTTCCAAAAGGTGAGAAATGCCTGTTATCCCGTAGGACTCATTGGCACTTCCCACATCCGCATAGACATGAAATGATACAACAGGAGCTTCGTGACGTTCGAGAACTATGAATTTCATGCCGCTTTTCAAAATATGGACTTTTACCCGGCTTTTGACAGCATCAAAAGTCTGAGCAAAAAGAGAAAGGTTCAAGACAGTAACGATAGCCAGAAAGAGGACCAGTGTCAGATAAAATCTTTTTTTTAGATTCATGCCTTTAGCCTCCTTAACGTGTATTTTGGATTAGGTTGTCTTCGATCTCATATATAAAAAATAGAAAAATACAAAATTCAAGAAAATGTTTCGTTCTGTATTTCGTTCCCCGAACATTGTACTTTTCACTCCGGATATCATGCCCAAGGTGATTGCTTGTTGCCAACAGCATCAAAGGGATGTTCCTATAATTATATAGTTATCCTTTGGTCTTTTTCAGTCCCAGATCCTCAAGCTGGTTTGGATCTGCTTCTGCTGGTGAACCTGTGAGCAAACACAAGGCACTTGTTGTTTTGGGGAAGGGAATGACATCTCGGATAGATTCTTCACCAGCCAGGATCATCACAATTCTATCAAATCCCAGGGCAATACCACCATGAGGAGGAGTTCCGTAAAGAAGGGCCTCCAAAAAAAAGCCAAATTTTTCCTCGACTTCTTCTTGACTCAAACCGAGAAGTTTGAATATCCTCTTCTGAAGTTCCGGGTCATGTATTCGAATAGAACCTCCTCCAATTTCAACACCATTAAGGACCAGATCATAAGCCTTGGCTCTTACCTTGGAAGGCTCTTTCTCAAGGAAAACCAGATCATCCTCATGAGGCGAGGTGAAAGGGTGATGCATGGAGCGAAGCTGCTTTTCCTCTTCGTTCCGCTCAAAGAGAGGAAAACCTGTAATCCAGGCGAATTTGAAGGTTTTTTTGTCCTTTTTTTGGCGCAAATCTGGCTTATCCGTTCCGAATTTTTCCATGCTTTCTTTGTAGGTTAAGCGGGGAAATGGAATATCTATCTTGGTCCCTATAAGTTCAAAAACAGAGGCCATCATTGTTTCAACCAGATCGAATATATCCTCCGGCTCTGCAAAGCTCATTTCTATATCGACCTGAGTAAATTCAGGCTGGCGGTCAGCTCTTAGATCTTCATCACGGAAACAGCGGACGATCTGAAAATAGCGGTCAAACCCAGAAATCATCAGCAGCTGTTTGAAAAGCTGAGGGGATTGAGGAAGAGCATAAAACCTTCCTTTGTACATTCGGCTGGGCACGAGGTAGTCTCTGGCTCCCTCAGGAGTAGATTTCGTTAAGAAAGGCGTCTCTATCTCGAAAAAACCATTTGTGCTCATAAAATTGCGGATGCAGAGTGCTGCCTGATGCCTGAGCTTAATATTACGCTGTAAAGAGGGCCTTCTCATATCCAGATACCTGTATTTAAAGCGGAGTTCTTCTGATGCCTGAGGAGGATCGGCAATAACAAAGGGCGGAGTCTTAGAAGTACCAATAATTTTTAGTTCTTTGGCCTCGACCTCTACATCTCCGGTAGAAAGCTGGGGATTGCGGGATCTTTCTGCCCTTTTCTTAACCACTCCTTTTATCCCCACCACATTTTCCATCTTAACCTTCTTGGCCTCATCCAAGAGTGCTCCGTCAGAAGAAAGAACGACAATCTGAACCATCCCCTCTCTATCTCTGAGATCAATAAAGACTAGATTTCCTATGTCTCTTTGCCTGTGAACCCAGCCCAGAAGAGTCACTTCTTTTCCCGCATGCTCTGAGCGGAGATCTCCACAGTATACTGTTCGTCGCCACTTTGTTGATTTGTCAGTCCCCATTTATTCCATCCTTATCAGGCAGAAGTAATTGCTCTAAGAAGACTTTCTGATGATTTTGAGGATTTCATCTTGAGTTCCCTCCACCTGCAAACCAGAAGCCATGTTCTTCAGCTTATATTTTCCTTCCTTAATCTCTTCTTCGCCGATAATCAAAACCCAGGATGCTCCCAATTTATTGGCTCGACTCATCTGGCTTTTTATGCTCCGTTCCTTGTATTCAATGAGGCACTCCACACTCTCTTTCCTCAAAAACTGGACTGCTTTCATTCCTGCTCTCTTAGACTCATCTCCTAAGAAGGCTAAATAAAGGAATTCGCCCTTCTCCTCTGTAAAGGGAACAACTGAGATCAACCTTTCTAAACCCATGGCAAAACCGATTGCACAAAGGTCAGGACCTCCAAAATCCTGCATCATATCATCGTATCTTCCCCCGCCAATGAGCGCATTCTGGGCCCCCAGCTGGGAGGAGACGATCTCAAAAGTCGTTTTCGTGTAATAATCTAAGCCTCGAACCAGGCGCGGTTCGACTTCATATTTTATCCCATAAAAAGCCAGGTGATCACAAAATCGGGTGAAATGATCCTCACACTCCTGGCAGAGGTAATCTGTAATCTTAGGAAAAGTTTTAGCCGCTTCACGGCAGGTTTCTATTTTACAGTCAAAAATCCTCAAAGGATTTAACTCAACCTTTCTCTTGCAGTCCGGACACAGGTCGCGACTTGCTTCCTTTGCCTTGCTTCTCAAATCTTTTATATAAGAAGGTCGGCATTTCTTACAGCCGACTGAATTCACGAGGTTTTCTGTATCAGAAACCTTGAGTTCTCTGAGCAGGTAATTCGCCATTTCCACAATCTCAGCGTCCAGGGCCGGATCATCTTCACCAAACACCTCGATATCCACCTGATGAAACTGACGGTAACGCCCTTTCTGCGGCTTGTCGTAGCGGAACATCGGGCCAATACAATAAAATCTCAAGGGTTCAGGCTGGAGATACAGGTGATTTTCGATGATGGAGCGGACCACAGAAGGAGTGTATTCCGGCCGCAGGGTTAAAGAGCGCCCCGCCTTATCTTTAAAAGTGTACATTTCTTTGAGGACGATATCAGTAGTCTGTCCTGTCCCTTTTTCAAACAGATCTGTGGCTTCAAAGACGGGGGTTCTGATTTCTTTGTAGGCATAGAGTTCGAGGACTCTCTTGGTAACCGACTCTACTCGCTGCCACTTCTTTGCTTCCCGGGGAAGGATATCTTTTGTTCCCTTTATGGCAGAGATCTGCTTCTTCATTTCTCCGTAAACACTCCTATCTCCCTGTATTTTTTGTATCGCATTTTCAATCTCTCTTCAGGGGATATCTGCTGCAGCTTTTTTAAAGTCATATTAAGGACTTTGTCTACATTCTTAAATGTTTGCTCACGATCTATATGTGCACCGCCAGGAGGTTCAGCAATAATTTTATCAATTATTCCCATACCCAATAAATCCTTGGCACTAATCTTCAAATTCTCTGCGGCTTTGGTAACAGCTTTCTGATCTTTCCAGAGGATCGCCGCACAACCTTCAGGGGAAATAACGGAGTAGAAAGAATACTCCAGCATAAAAGTTGCATCACCCACACCTACAGCCAGTGCTCCTCCACTCCCACCCTCTCCAATAACCACGTTTACAACAGGAATTTTTAATTTTGAAATTTCCCTTAGATTATAGGCAATCGCTTCTGCTTGACCTTGCTCTTCAGCTTTAATCCCCGGGTATGCTCCGGGCGTATCGATAAGGGTTACTACCGGATGGCCAAATTTTTCTGCCAACTTCATGATTCTAAGGGCCTTTCGATATCCCTCTGGATTAGGCTGGCCAAAATTGCGATCTATTCTCTCCTTTGTTGTCCGTCCTTTTTGATGTCCAATAAAACAAACTGTGCTCCCTCTATAGAACCCAAGCCCAGCCACGATAGCAGGATCATCTCCAGCGCGGCGATCTCCGTGGATTTCCATAAAATCCTCGGTCAAATACTCTATATAATCCAGAGTATAGGGCCTCTTGGGATGGCGAGCTATTTGAACGATGTTTATAGGAGTAAAATGAGGGTTGATCTTAGCCCATTCTATCTCTATTTGTTTTTCGAGCTGAGCGATTTTCTCTCTTTTGTCCTTTTTCTCGCTCGATTGAAATTTATCAATTTTTTCTTTGAAAGCGACAATATTTTTTTCTGCGTGATAAAAATCTTCTTTTTCTTTCATTTCTCTTCAGATAAAAAAATGTCTTTTTTACCCGTCTATTCTATAGAGTTGCCTGCATTAATTCAAGATGAGAAAAGATGGGAGTAAGCATCTCCCGAGGAAAAGGGGACAGGCTACTTTTTCTGTTGTTCTGTCCATGAGTGGAGATTTTCTCTTTCTTGAAGAAAAAGTAGCCTGTCCCCTTTTTCTCGTCCGACTCCGTCGGTTTCCCTTGCCTGGCGATGGCTTATTGGTGAAAAAACCGTGAGAATGGCTGAGCGGGCATGGTTCCTCTCCGCAGAAGAGGAGAACGAAGCCTTGGGAATAAATGGGGCCAGGCTCCATTTATTCCTTGAGGCAAAAACAATGTGTTTTGGAACCATACGGCTTGAGCCTTTCTTCTATGGTCGCTGCGTCTATTTCACAAAAACCTAGGCCTTAGTCATGAGTTTAAGCTGATTTGGGGATGGGTGCATAGTCAGGGATTCTGTTTATAAACTTTTAGCTTTTGGGCTGGACTGTGTAGGAATTTCAGGCTTCCCTCATCATCCGTTTCCATTTCCATCGTTATCCCGCTAACCTCCAGAATCATCGAACAAGGGGACTCCTCATCAAATTCAAGGGAAAGGGGAACTTCGAACAGAGGAATTATATATGCAGAAAGCTCAACAGGCTCTTGGAGGTGACATCGAAATTTCTTCGCTACGACCATATAGCAGGAGAAAACAGGGTTCGGCAAAAGAAAAGCATCCCTCTTTATTTTAACTGTGCTTTTATACTCCTGTCCTGAGACATGGAGTGTATTCTCAACTTGACCATCCACAATTAAACTTGAGATCTCCTGGACCACTCCGCCCACAGAAAATTTAAAATTGAACTGCAGGGGAATGAAACTTTTATCCAGACGAAGGATCAGGCTATGGATTTCCATGTCAACCGGTTTTGTCATTCGGCCTTTTACCGAAAGGAGATAGCCCATCTCATCGGACTGCCAAGTGTATTCCTCATAGCCCACATTTTCATCTTGAAAATATATAGAAAGAACTCCACTTTCAACTTCCTCTTCATACTGCGCCGCAGAAACAAAGAAACAAAGCAACGATAAAAACACAAAGCTGAATATAACCAATATTTTCTTAAACATTTTATATCACTATTCTACGCCGTTTATTCAACGATAACGACTGTACCATAAGCTAAGATTTCAGAGGCACTCTGCATGATCATCGAAAAGGAGTAGAGGGACCTTGAATGATACCCTCCACCATTTTATAGCCTCCAAAAAAAATAATCATAGCACCAATGGAGAACAAAATCCAACCGATTCTCCTCTCCAGGCGATTATACACTGAAGCCCAATAGAGCTTCCAGACATCTTTTGGGGGATTTTTTAGTGCTATTTTGCTCATTACCTCCTCAGGTTTTCCCATTTCCTCAAATTCTTTCCTGCATTCCGGACACTCCTTTAAATGCTTCTCTGCTGTCTTCCTCTGTTCTTCCTCTGCCTGACAACTTCATAAAGAAAAATCGAGGCAGCGGCTGAAACGTTAAGAGAGGTTATGCTGCCCAAGAGAGGGATAGAAAGAATTTTATCACATTTCTTCCTGGTGAGAGGGCGTAAACCCTTCCCTTCAGAACCCAAGACAAGGCCTACAGGCAGTTTATAATCAAACTCACACCAATATTCTTTGCCGGCAGCTTCTGCTCCCACAAGCCAAACTCCCTGGTTTTTCAAATCATCCATTGTTCTGGCCAAGTTTTTTACTCTGGCCACTTTCAGGTATTCCAGGGCCCCGGCCGATACTAAGGATACCGTCTCTGATAAACCAACAGTTCTCCTTTCAGGCAAAATAATTCCGTCCGCACCAGCTCCTTCAGCGGTGCGGATAATAGCTCCTAAGTTCTGTGGGTCTTCTATCCCATCCAGCAAAACAAGAAAGGGAACATTTGCTGAAGATAATATAGAATCAAGAGAAGAAAACTCTTTCGGAGCCAGCAAAGCCACAACTCCCTGATGGTTCCGGTCCAGCCTGTCAAGTTTTTGTTTGGGAACCCAAAGAAGGGGGATATGATTGGACTTAGCAAGTTGAATGATTTCACTTATTTTCTTTTGTCTTATTTCCTTCTGGATCAATATTTTATTGACGCGATTGGGGCAAGCTTTAACGATTTCAAAGAGAGGATTAAGGCGACTTATCTTTTCCATTTAAAATCATAATAATATCCATGATGATGCGAGTCAAGAAGACTCCACCCTTAAGAAAAAAGGAGAGAAGGAATATCTAAGCTTAATTTTCTTTAACTCTTCTCAACAAATATCCATCAATCACCAAAACATTAATTATCGGGCTTATTAATGTGCCAATTCTTTTTTCCAAAAATCGATGCAACTTTTCTTTCGCTTTTTACGTATATATAAGTGAGATTGAAAAATAATGATAAAGGAGATATAGATGAGATTAAGAACAAAACTTTCAATTTTTTTCATGGCCGTTATATTCACTTTTGTCGGATTTAACCTCATTGTTTTTTCACCAGCAATGGATTTATTAAGAGTTGGAAAAAAAGCAGGCAATGAGATTATAGCCAATGTTCTGCTTAAGGAAGAACCAATCACCAAACATTCCGGTAGTTCATAAGGACGAGGCTTTTATGATAAAAAGAATGAGGAGCGAAATCATCAAAATCTGGGATTGGTTGATAATTGACTTTGAGAAGCTGATGCTCTCCGCTTCCAAAGGCAGATTAAACCTTCAAGCTCAACCGATTCCCATCCTTTAAGAGGCTGCGGTTTCTCCCGGACGAGTAAATCGCAGCCTCTTTTTTTATCCTTCCCCAGCTTTTTCCACTGTTGATGCTTACTCTTATTTATTTCTTCTTGACAAGAACTTGAGCCCAGGAAGCAATAGCTACCCCCTGGCCTATTTCACCCAGCCCTTCATTCGTCTTAGCTTTTATTCCCAAATCATCCCTTCCAACTCCAAGGATTGGGCACAAAATTTCTTTCATCTGATGGATATAAGGGGCTAATTTAGGCTTCTCAGCAATGATAATCGAATCGATACTTAGAATCTCCATGTCCTTCTCATTGATCAAGCCGACAATTTTCTTCAGTAACGCAGTACTTTGAATATCGTTATATCTTGGGTCTGTGTCTGGAAAGATCTGCCCGATATCTTTCTCTCCTGCAGCCCCCAGAAGCGCATCTATAAGTGCATGAATCAAGCAATCTCCATCAGAATGACCTTTCAATCCTTTTGGGAAATCAATCTCCACTCCCCCTAAAAAGAGTTTCCTCCCTTCCACTAACCTGTGTATATCATAACCAAGACCTGCTTTAACCTTCAAGGAAAGCCTCCGCTATTTTCAGATCTTCAGGAGCCGTAATTTTAATGTTTTTGTGATCTCCCTGAACAACGACCACCTTTTTCCCTATTCTTTCCGCCAGGGATGCCTCATCCGTACCATAAAAATTCTCTTCCTTTGCCTTATCCAGTGCCGCCTTAAGTATGCGGTAGGAAAATCCTTGCGGAGTTTGAACTCTGAAAAGTTTCTCTCTATCCAATGTCCGGCTCACTTCATCTCCCTCGACTAGCTTAATTGTGTCCTCTACTGGAATGGCAGGAACTACAGCCCCAGCTTCCCGAGCTGCCTCGATGACCCGATCAATCAAGTCTTCACTGACCAGGGATCTAACCCCATCATGAACAAGTACAATATCCGCCTTCTCCGGATCAATCTGACGAAATCCCGAAAAAACAGAATCCTGTCTCCTTTTTCCTCCCTTGGCAACGGCAACAATTTTTCTGTAGCGTTTAAGATACTCTTTTTTGAGGCTTACATCCTTTAGGACCAACACGATTGCTTCAACCTTTTTATGGGCTTCAAACATTTCCAGACAACGATCTAAGACCGATTTTCCCCTCAAAAGAGCAAATTGTTTGGAAAAACCAAAGCGTCTTCCTTCTCCAGCAGCAACAATGATAGCCGTAACTTCGCTCATTAAGAGTCTCCGTTATAGCGTCCGAATATCATCTTGCCAACTGTTGTCTGAAGAACAGATGTTACGGTTACGTCAATGTTCTGGCCAATCATCTTGCGTGAGTTATCGACCACAACCATAGTTCCATCGTCCAGATAAGCCACTCCCTGGTCTTTTTCCTTTCCCTCTTTAAGAATAAAAACTTTTATTGTCTCTCCTGGTAAAACCACTGGTTTTATAGCATTCGCGAGTTCATTGATGTTAAGAACATGGAGCCCCTGGAGCTGGGCTACTTTATTGAGGTTAAAATCATTGGTGATGATCTTAGCATCCATCTGCTTGGCTAATTCAATGAGCTTGGAATCCACTTCTTTGACCTCAGGAAAATCCACCTCAGAGATTATGGTTGACACCTGAGAAGACTTCTGGATGTGATCCAGAACATCCAGCCCCCTCCTTCCTCTCTGCCTTTTCATTGCATCAGCAGAATCCGCCACAAATTGAAGTTCCTTGAGGATAAACTGGGGGATGACAAGAGTCCCACCAATAAATCCTGTATCACAGATATCCGCAATGCGCCCATCAATAATAACACTTGTATCTAGAAGCTTATAACTGCGCCCTTCGCTTTTTACATTTTTTTCTTTAAAAAAGTGGAGAAGATGCGGAGGTTCAAGCCATTCAAACTTTCGAGTGCCGACTAAGAAACCAATGTAGGGCATGATGAGGAGAAAAAATATCCTGATAAAAATTGTTGTGGAATTATCGCTTGCAATCGTTTGATAAATAGAACCCAGGCCCCAGCCTAACAGAACACCGGCAAGGGTACCTATTGTCGAACTCCAGATAACCTTAAACTGGCTTTTCCGAATTCTGGTCTCCAGGTAAACAATAACAATGCTCAATAAAAAACCTGTCGCTGCCCCAAAATAAGGTGCTAAATGAAAAGGAGGAAAGAAATACCCTGTTAATGTTATTAAAACAATAATGAAAAAGCGAAAAATAAAAATACCCATTTTATTATTCCTTAAAATATAATGCTTAATGCTTGTTTAACGTTTTTCACTCCCACAAGCTTCATATCCGGTATCTCCTCTTTACCTAATTGAGAGAGGTTGCCCTGGGGCATAATAACCCTTTGAAAACCGAGCGAGTGGGATTCTTTCAACCTGGCTAAGGGTTGACTTACAGAGCGAATTTCCCCGCTCAAACCAGCTTCTCCAAAAACAGTGACATCTGCAGGAATTACTTTGTTCTTCAGGCAAGAGACGACCGCCATTATCACTCCTAAATCTGTAGCGGGCTCGTCAATGGTCAGCCCGCCAGCTACATTGATGTAAATATCTTCTCCGGCAAAGCTAAAGCCAAGCTTTCTTTCGATGATAGCTAAAAGCATAGCGACTCGAAAATGATCGAGGCCAATTGTCATCCTTCTCGGATTCCCAGTGAACAAGGTCGAAGAAACCAGAGCCTGAATCTCCGCCAATAAAGGACGGGAACCCTTGATGGTACAGATAACCACACTGCCAGCTTCTTTTGTTGGTCTCTCCTTTAAGAAAAAAGCGGAAGGGTTAGAAACAGCCTGAAGCCCTCCCGTTCCCATCTCAAATATGGCAAGCTCGGAGACAGGCCCAAACCTGTTTTTTAGAGCACGAAGCACCCGATGGCTGTGATCTTTTTCCCCCTCAAAATAAAGGACAACATCCACTATGTGCTCCAGAGCTTTGGGTCCAGCTAAGGAGCCTTCTTTAGTGATATGGCCGATAAGAAACGAGGCAATCTGGTTCTTCTTAGCAAACCGAAAAACCTGATTGGCGACTTCTCGAACTTGACTGATTGTACCCGGGCCTGAAGACAGCTTTGAAGAAAAAATAGTCTGGATAGAATCCAAAACAAAAATTTGAGGATTCAATTTTTCAGCCTGGGTTATAATTCGCTCAAGGTTGGTTTCTGCCAAAAGGTACAACTTTTCGTTTTGAAGGCCGAGCCTCTCACCTCGAATCTTGATCTGCTCCAATGATTCTTCCCCTGATACGTACAACACGCATTCGCCCTGGGCTGCAAAATCACGGCTCACTTGAAGAAGAAGAGTAGACTTGCCCACTCCCGGCGCACCCCCGATCAACACCAGAGAACCAGGGACAACTCCACCTCCAAGAACGGGATTTAACTCTTTAATTCCTGTCTTTATTCTCTCTCTTTTTGCCTCTTTTATTTTTTCGTAGAGGATAGGCTCAGAGGGCAGAAAAGAAAATTCAGCCGTAACTTTCTCTTCCACTTCTTCGATCAAGGTATTCCACTCTCCACAACTGGGGCATCTGCCCAACCACTTAGGAGAGTTGAAGCCACAATTCTGACATATAAAAGCTGTTTTTTGCTTCATTAAAAACCTAGCTCCAGGCCAAAGTATATTTCTCTCGTAAGAGTTAAAGTAAAATTATCTACTCCAAGAAGAAGATTAAAATGCTTAGAGGCTGCAAATCTTGTCCAAAACCTGAAATGGGGATGGGGACGGCGGTTAAAATCAAAAATGTCTAAACTGAACTTTAGCCGATCTCTAAACGCGTAGTAATCTACGCCTGCCCCAACTTTGGATTCCATAATGCCAACTCTGGGGGCTACGCCTCCCCGCCTGATCCCAAATTGGGAAGAATAAACGAACCTATCCAGCCAGGGATCATGAATAACTTGAGCCAACAAAAACTTTTTTTCCGTTGGCCATATGCCAAAGGTAAAATAATTCTTCAACAAATTGCTCTTTCCATAATACTCTATTCTTAAGTCCCCGGTAAAGCGCAGATGAGAAACAGGGTAAATCAATTTTTCAAGCTCCCCCACTGCACCCTCTGCTCGCGCATATAATCCCGGCTGAGAAATAAGTTTCCCTAAAGTTCCTTCACCTTTGTTAATTTTCTCTAAAGATTCATTCATAAGCTTCAAGGACTGCTCTATTTCCTTTATTAATCCTTGTATGTTACTCAAGTTTATTTTGATATTCTCCCTGTTCTCTTCAACCACATCTTTCAACATAAATATCAATTCGTCTATATTCCGAGAGACCTCTTCAACTCTTTTGTCAAATTTCTGGGCAGCTTGAGAAGAACTCTGGAGACCTTTTTGGAGCTCCTCTTTGTTTACTCCGAAAAACTCCTTCAAATCCGATGAAAAGGAAGAAAGGTTAGAGAGAGTATTCCTGAAATTGTCCCTCGATTCTTCTCCCCCGATCAGTTCACTTATGATTCTTCCCATCTCTTTGAACTCATTGCCAATCGAGAGTAACATGGTTCCCATCTGGTCAAAACTTACAGGGGGAACTCCTTCAAGGGTATCTCCTGGCTGACAAATACCGGGCTCTGCTCCAGGCAAAAGTTCCAAATGTTTTTCTCCTAAGAGGCCTAAAGAAGCCAGCGTAGCTTTAGAACCTTGTGGCACCTCGATCCCAGAGTTAATGTTCAGTAAAACATTCGCCCGGCTTCCTATTAGTCTTATATCCTTGACATAACCAATCTTTACCCCCGCCATCCTGACTACGGCTCTCTTTTCCAAGCCAGCAGCGGTATCAAAAGAAACATAAAGAGAATAACCCGGCTTCCTGAAAAGAACACTGAGGTCTCCCACGACCAATACGGCAACAGCAACTATTAACAATGCAATGGAAATAAATATTCCGATTTTTAACTCCCTCTTCATTATCTCCTCCTTATTGCCTTTAAAGAGGAATCAATCTTAATTGTAACATTATTTTTTACCAATTTTTTATAGGTCCCTCCGCTCGACCATGGATAAACTGCTGAACCACTTGATTGTTTGAGTTCTTAATCTCTTCAGGACTTCCCATCTCGATAATTTGTCCTGCATAAAGCATCCCAATCCTGTCTGCTACCTTATAAGCACTGACCATATCGTGAGTTATGATAAGAGTAGCCACCTTCAATTCTTTTTTCATCCTGATCACTAAATCATTTATTGCATCTGCTCTGATAGGGTCGATACCCGTGGATGGCTCGTCATAGAGCATGATATCTGGCCGATAAGCGATTGCCCGAGCCAGCCCGACTCTCTTTTTCATTCCTCCGCTTAACTCGTAAGGCATTAAGTTTTCAATTCCTATTAATCCGACCTTGGCTAAGCTCTCCTTAACCAATTCTTTAATTTCTTCTTGTGGAAAATCAGTGTATCTTTCCAGCCCGAAGCCTACATTCTGACCAACTGTCATGGAGTCAAACAGTGCTGTTCCTTGAAAAAGTATCCCAAACCTCTTGGTAATTTTACGGAGTTCGTCATCTTTGAGGTTGGTAGTATCCACTCCATCCACGAGAATCTTTCCCTTATCTGGCTTAAGCAGCCCGATTATGTGTTTAAGAAGAACACTTTTTCCACACCCGCTCTGGCCTATGATGACCAGAGTTTCTCCATGTTTAAGTCTAAGGTTGACTCCTTCAAGGACTTTTTTTTGACCAAAAGATTTATGAAGATCGACTATTCGTATCATAATCAAAGATCCGAAGGGAGGGCCATGCTGAGAAAAAAGTTTACAATTAAAATAAGGATGCTCGCTATGACAACTGTCCGTGTCGTAGCTCTTCCAACTCCTTCTGCCCCCCCTTCTGTTCTTAATCCCTGCCAGCAGCCTATTAAGGCAATAATAACTCCAAAAACTGATGCCTTTATAAGCCCGCTCATGATATCCCATAACTCCATATAAAGCAACGTGTTCCTGATGTAAAGAACCCTGTTTACTCCCATAATGTAAGTATTATAGAAAAAGCCAGCAGCCATGCCGATTATATCCCCGTAGATTGTCAAACAAGGAAGCATGATCAAGGAAGCCAGGGTTCGGGGAACAACGAGGTAGCGTATCGGATCAGCTCCCAAACTGTGGAGGGCATCGATCTGTTCTGTTATCTTCATCGTCCCAATCTCTGCAGCTATAGCCGAGCCCACTCGTCCCGAAACCATTAAACCTACAAGAATAGGGATCAATTCTTTGCTAAGACCGAGAGAAATGATCGGACCTCCATAAGTCTCTGAGCCAGGACCTATGTACCTGTGAAACCCAATATATGTTTGGAGCCCAAAAACAAGACCGCCAAAGGCTGCGGTGAGAGAGACGACCGGGAGAGACCTGACGCCTATTTCCTCAAGCTGCTGAATGAATATTCTTTTCTCCCATGGTTTTTTAAAAAGATTCTTGAGCGTTGCGAAAAACAGCAGCCCTACTTCTCCGACTTGCTGAAGGAAGGAATTAAAATAAAGAAGCAGGTTTTTTGCTGTTGGAAACATTTTAGGATTTAAAAGCTTGAAACTCCATGTCGGCAAACCGGGCATATTCTCTTATAAAGGCAAGGCTTATTCTTCCTGTGGGTCCATTCCTTTGCTTGGCGATATTGACATCAGCTTTCCCTCGGAGACTCTCATCATCAGGATGATATAATTCGGGGCGGTAAATGAAGATAACGACATCCGCATCCTGCTCGATGGCGCCTGACTCTCGCAAGTCTGAGAGTTGAGGAATTGGCTCGCGGCGTCCTCTCTCAGGAGCACGGCTCAACTGGGAAATCCCTACTACAGGAATTTTAATCTCCTTGGCCAGCTCTTTTAAAGAGCGCGAGATGTAAGACATCTCCTGGTTCCTATTTTCAAACCTCCCCCCGGTCCGCATAAGCTGGATATAGTCGATAAACAGCAAGTCAAGATTCTGCTCCATTTTTAGCCTTCGTGCCTTGGCCTTCATTTCCATAACCGTCAGAGCAGCGGTCTCATCTACAAATATTTTAGCTTGAGAAAGAACTTCGGCACTCAATTTGAGCTTCTCGAATTCTCTTTCTCCTATAAAACCGGTCCTGACCTTCTTTAGATCTAACTGAGCCTCAGCACAGAGCATCCTGAGAACTACCTGTTCCTTGGCCATTTCAAGCGAAAAAAAGCCCACAGAATAGTCTGTTTTTAGGCCTGCATATTGAGAAATATTCAAGCACAGAGCTGTTTTGCCCATTGAAGGACGGGCAGCAATGACTATAAACTCAGAGTTGTGAAAACCTGCAGTCAACCCATCTAAATCCCTGAATCCCGTTGGTACTCCCGTTACCGCTTCTCCCCTATCATGGAGGGCTTTAATCATATCTATCGTGGGCGGGGTCAATAGGCTCATGGGGACAAAGCCCGGCTTTATCCTCTTCTCAGCCACTTCTATAATTGCAGCCTGGGCTTCATCCAAAAGCTGTTCAGCATCATCTTTTTGTTCAAAGCTTGAGGAAATGATCTTGGCAGAGGAGAGGATGAGCTGTCTAAAAAGAGATTTTTCTTTAATTATTCGAGCATAGAATTCAACATTTAAACTCTTGGGAATTCCATCCATCAAGGACGAAAGATAAGAAGCCCCACCAATCTCTTCTAGTGAACCTTCTTTTTGAAGCTCTTCACTCAACGTAAGCACATCAACTGGAAGGCCTTTATCCACTAATAATATAATCTTTTCAATAATCTTCCGATTAGCTTCTTTATAAAAATCTTCTGGAGAGATAATGGTAAGCACTGGATTCAAATTTTCATTATTCAACAGGATCCCCCCTAAAATAGTCTTCTCGGCTTCAGGGCTGTGAGGGGGGGTTTTTTTCAAAAACATTAAGTCAAGTTCCACTTTTCTCCCTCTCCGTATAAATTTATTTTTTGGACTTTTTCTCTTCTCCTTTTTGTTCCTTCTTATCTTTCTTTCCTTTCTTCTTTGTCTTCTCCTCTTCGGACCCGGCTTTCTCTTCCTCATCCGAGGGAACCTCTTCCTCCTTTTTCTCCTCCTGCACCTCTTTTTTCTCTTTCTCTTGCACTTCAATCTCTGGCTTTACGCTCTCTTCCTCCATCTCTTCCTGTTTTTCTTCAGGAATTTCCTCTTCTTCCTCCATCTCTTCCTTCACTCCTTCGGATTCCCTGCTTTCTGTTTCATCCTCTTTCAACTGTTCCTCAGGAGTTTCCGCCTGTTTCTCTTTCTTCTCTTCTGGTAATTCTTCTTCCTTCTTCTGTTCTTCTTCTGGCTCTTCTCTCTCTTCCACCGCTTCTTCCATCTCTTCTTCCGGAATTCCCTCTTTTTCCTTCTCTTTTTCTATCTCCTCTTCTGGCTTTAAAACCTCTACTTTTATCTCAGCCCTGTCTTCATGGAAGATTTTAATCGGCACGCTGTAGTTGCCCAATCTTTTTATAGGCTCTTCCAACAAGATCTTTTTTTTGTCGATCTCAAAACCCAATTCATCTAGGGCATCCTTAATATCTGAAGAACTTACTGAACCAAAAATCATATCTTTTTCCCCTGATTTTCTCTTGAACGTCAAGACAACTTGGTTGAGTTTCTGGATAAGCCCTTCGAAAGACTGCCTTTCCTTCTCGAGCTTTTTTTTCAAAGCTCGCCTTTCTATCTCGATCATTTTCATGTTAGACGAAGTGACCTCTAGTGCTATTTTTTTTGGAATTAGATAATTCCTCCCAAATCCTGGAGCTATATCTACAATATCTCCTTTGCTCCCAAGGTTTTCAACGTCTTGTTTCAGGATAACTTTCATTTTTCCTCCAATTGGGGCACTTCTATCTTAACCTTCTATATAGGGAAGCATCGCCAGTAAACGTGCTCTCTTTATTGCAGTGGATATCTTCCGCTGATGAAAAGCACATGTGCCTGTCATTCGTCTGGGAGAAATCTTTCCTCTTTCAAGAATATACCTCTTCAGTATATCAACGTTTTTGTAATCAATGTCTCTCACATTCCTCTGACAAAAACGGCAGACCTTCCTTCTCGGAGTAAAATACCTCCGGAAACCACCTCTATCACCTCTCTGATCTCTGGCCATTTTTATTTGTCCTCCTTAATCGTTTCAGCAGAGTTTAAATCTTTCTTATCTTCCTCTTTCTTTTCAGCTTTCTCTTCTTTCTTTTCAACTTTTTCTTCATCCTGAGGAACTGCACTCTCTTCTTCCTTTGCAGGGGCTGAAATTTCTTCTTCCTCTTTCAGCTCAACCTTTTCCTCTTGAGGAGCTACAATCTCTGCTTCCGCATCAGGCGCTGCAGTTTCTTCCGCTTCTTTCTTTTCAACTTTTTCTTCATCCTGAGGAACTGCACTCTCCTCTTCCTTTGCAGGGACTGAAATTTCTTCTTCCTCTTTCAGTTCAACCTTTTCCTCCTGGGGAGCTACAATCTCTGCTTCCGCATCAGGCGCTGCAGTTTCTTCCGTTTCTTTCTTTTCAACTTTTTCTTCATCCTGAGGAACTGCACTCTCCTCTTCCTTTGCAGGGACTGAAATTTCTTCTTCCTCTTTCCGTTCAACTTTTTCCTCTTGAGGAGCTACAATCTCTGCTTCCGCACTAGGCGCTGCAGCTTCTTCCTCTTTCAGCTCAACTTTTTCTTCATCCTGAGGAACTGCACTCTCCTCTTCCTTTGCAGGGACTGAAATTTTTTCTTCCTCTTTCAGCTCAACTTTTTCCTCCTGGGGAGCTACAATCTCTGCTTCCGCACTAGGCGCTGCAGCTTCTTCCTCTGGCATACCTTTTCTTTTTTTGCGCACATTTTCTCTGGTCTCTTTCTTCACGGTCAGAAAACGCAAAATTGCTTCTGTTTGCTTGAACCGCTTTTCAAGCTCAACGGGAATATTCGAATCCCCTTCATAATGAAAAAAAACATAGAATGCTTCTTCGAATTTTTTGATTGGATAAGCTAATCTCTTCTTCCCCCATCTGTCTTCCTGGATCAATTTCCCCTTTTCTTTAGAAATGATACCCGATATTTGAGTGATGATTTTTGTAGTCTCTTCTTCTTCCAGGTTGGGGGAAATCAAGAAAACTGTTTCGTATTGTCTCATTAATACCTCCTTATGGATTTAAAGCTCCCTCTTTTAAAAGAAGGAACAAGGAGACCTTTCTTTCCGTAGTTTTAAAGCTAATCTGATAAGGTCTGTCCTCTATGATTATAAGTATT
>DRHQ01000059.1 GCA_011049545.1 Candidatus Aminicenantota bacterium
AAGATCTGTGACACCTTCAATTGAACACGGTATGGTACCGAAGATTTTCTGGGGTCCGAATGGACCAGGGGTTGTGATTTAAGCATTGAGCTTAACCACAGAAGCCTTGAACCTGATGGGTGACTGGTGCGGATCAGCATGAGTACGCTGGCCAAGAACCGAAAAAAAGAAGTAACGGATGTGGATCAAGGGGAGAAAACCAGGTTGTACTGTGGAGCAATTCGCGCCAATAGAAAAAAAAGGAATATTTTTTTATAGGAGAGGTGTTTTTTCTCTTGACACGCCCTTTAATGGGTGACCCCGTTGTCTTCCCGATGGGTTACAAAAGAGACCAGGAAGAATGGCTCGGAAGACAGCAGGTAGGCGAAGCAATAGTCAAGACAGGAAACGTAGAAACACCCTTCCAGATTGTAATCCCAAAGTTCGAGATAGAGAAAGGTGTCATATCAGATTATGATCTGTACCGGATGTTTCGGTACAAGCAAAAGCCTGTTAAAATAGCCCATTATTTTTTTTGTTGAATATTCAATTGGATATGATATTAGAAACTAAAAGCTGATATTCTTTCACAACGCAGTGGACTCGCTAATGCTCTCCACTGACTTCAGCGTTACGCCGTCGAAGCAGAGACAAAGATATGAGAATCAATAAGTATGTTAGATGCGATTCCTAAGATCTGTAATCAGCTAATCGAGTTGATCAAGGCGCGCCGCCTTGGCCAAAGACAGCTCTTTTCAGATCACATTGAGCCTATTTTTCAGCAGTTGACCGACATCCATGAGGATTACCAGTCTGGTGTAGCGGAGATTGTTGCACTGATAGAGGACTACACGGTCCAGCCAACGACGATTCACGATACTATCATTTACAAGAAACACCAACTGGAACACATTCGTCAACTCGTATTCGATCTCAACAAGGCATGTCTCTTGTCTCCCTACTCGCAGTCAGTTCCTCGGTCGCCTGGCAATCCTCGTAACGTAAAAGAGGCAGCTTTTGAATTCGCTCAGACGATTCATCTTTACTTTCGATTCACGACGGGCGATATGCCGCCTCCATTTCCCGCAATCACATGGTACACAGGATTGACAGGTCTAATCGAATTGTTGCTCAAAGGGGAAATCGAACGCAATGGGTGTTTGGAGGGGGCGAATGATGTCGTACGGCGATTGCCAGAGGAGTGGAGGGCAGTCACATCTGCTTATGCAAGAGTTAGGGCGATGTGCTATAAACCGGCATAACAGCAGCTTCAACTCTGACTGGCTTTTCCACTGCGCTCCAAAGCCAACCGGTTAAGCTGAGCGTTATACCAGATAGGGCTATATAAGAAAGGGGAACAGATGATAGGCAAATTACAGAGAGTGCCACTCCGCGATGTATGGAAGCATGAGGCCCTGGATTTTACTAAATGGCTTCAAGATAATATCGACGTTCTAAATGAAGTGATTGATCTCGATCTTTCCAATCCGGAAAGTGAGCAGTCAGCTGGAGCTTTTAGCGTAGATCTAGTTGCAGAAGACGAATCTGGAAATCCTGTGATTATAGAAAACCAGCTTGAGAAGAGCAATCATGATCACTTGGGAAAAATATTGACTTATTTAGTTGCGATGGCCGCGAAGACTGCCATTTGGATTGTCTCTGATCCCCGTCCAGAACACATCAGTGCAATTACATGGCTGAATGAGTCCTCATCAGCAAATTTCTATTTGTTAAAAATGGAAGCCATAAAGATTGATGATTCAACTCCTGCTCCTTTACTGACCGTCATTGTAGGTCCGAGCGAAGAGGGAAAAGATGTCGGCAAGGTCAAAAAGGATATTGCAGAGCGTTATATAATCAGAGAGCGATTTTGGACACAGCTATTGGACCTGTCAAAGCAGAAAACCAAATTACATGCAAATATCTCCCCAACTAAACACAATTGGCTCGGAACAAGTGCTGGGATAAATGGACTCGGTTTCAATTACGGCTTGAGGAAAAACGAAGCTCAAGTTGAGCTGTATATTGATCGCGGTAAAGAGCGAGATGAAGAAAATAAGGCGATATTCGAGAAACTTTTCAATCATAAGGAAGATATTGAGAAAATATTTGGAAATCAGCTTGAATGGCAAAAGCTGGAAGGGAAACGTGCATGCAGGATTAGAAAACAAATAAAAGTCGGTGGGTATCGTGATGGGGAAGAGAAGTGGCCCCAAATCCATGAAGCGATGGTTAATTACATGATAAGCCTTGAAAAAGCATTGAGGCCATACATTAAAAAACTAAGAATTTAACGTGTACCGTATTACATATCAAAAAAGGTGAACTATGGGTAATTACACTCTAATGATCTCCCAAAAAAATGAAATTCTTGAATTGATCAGAGGAACTACATTGGACCCCTTCAATTTTAAATGGTCTTTTGAGGATAGCAGGCACTTATTTGAAGACAGCCGACCTGTAGTCGTCTCTAAATTAAATTATGAGGATTCCCCATACTATTTCCTCTTCGATCTTAGCAACCGAGGAGGGCACTATTCTTTTTATTCACCTGGTCAAGATAAGCTACATGATCGACAGAATCCTGGAAACTGGCCAATTCAAAAAGGGAATGTTAGGTCGAGGGTCGGGCCACAGCAACATTTTGATATAATAAGAAAAACGCTTAAAACCTGCGTCGAATAAGGCCTTAAAAGGGCATTTTGGGGGTCTAAAACACACCTTTAAGAAATGGCACGGGCAAAAAGACATTATCTTCCTGGTCACGTTTGGCATCTTACGCATCGGTGTCATAAAAAGGAATTTTTGCTTAAA
>DRHQ01000060.1 GCA_011049545.1 Candidatus Aminicenantota bacterium
AGTCGGTTGCTGTAATGACAACTTTGCGCCACTTATCCTGAACTTCCTCGATTGCTTCTTTAAAGTAAGGGTCTAATAACAAATTAGGCAGATATGGGTTTCTCTTGAAAGCTTCGTTGATTTTCTTTAGAAATTTAGCCCGAATAATACAACCGCCCCGCCAGAGCATACTAATTCTACCCAGGTCAAGCTCCCACTTATATTCCCTAGCAGCTTCTTTCATCAGGGAAAAACCCTGGGCGTAAGAGCAGATTTTAGCGGCATAGAGTGCCTCTTTAATTGCTTTCAGCAAATCCTCTTTGTCACCCTGATATTTTTTCCCAGGGCCCTTTAGTACTTTTCCTGCCTTAACTCGCTCTTCTTTAATAGCTGAAATGCATCGGGCAAATACAGCCTCGGCAATGGTCGATGCAGGTACTCCTAAATCCAGGGCTGATTGACTGGTCCATTTACCAGTACCCTTTTGAGCCGCCTCATCAAGAACCATCTCTACTAAAGGATTTCCGGTAGTATCTATTTTGGTAAAGATATCAGCAGTTATCTCAATCAAATATGAATCAAGTTTACCTTGATTCCATGCACTGAAAGTTTGCCCCATCTCCCTGGCATCCATACCCAGAATATTCTTCATCAAACTATATGCCTCGGAAATGAGCTGCATATCACCATATTCGATACCATTGTGAGCCATCTTAACATAATGACCAGCGCCATCAGAGCCAATATAAGCACAGCAGGGAACACCATCGACCTGAGCAGCTATGTCAGTAAAAACTGGTTCTACCAGCTTGTAAGCCTCCAATTGCCCGCCCGGCATAATAGCAGGACCCTTCAAAGCCCCCTCTTCCCCACCGCTAACTCCAGTACCAATATAAAGAATATTTTTTTCGGCCAGGTAGTTACTCCGTCCTATAGTATCCTGAAAAAAGGAATTACCAGCGTCAATGATCAAATCACCGCTTTTCAGATAAGGCAGAAGTTTATCGATAAAATCATCCACCGGTTTGCCCGCTTTAACCATCAGTATTATCTTCCTGGGGACCTCGAGCGCTTCCACCAATTCTTCTATAGTGTGGGTTCCCACTATATTCTTCTCTCTGGCTTCTTCTTTTAAGAAACTATCCACTTTTTGCACGGTTCTATTAAAAGCCGCCACCGAATAGCCCTGTTTCTCCATATTGAGAACTAAATTCTTACCCATCACTGCTAAACCTATCAGTCCTATATTACACTTTTTCATGCTAAATTCTCCCTCAATTTTTATTTATAGCAGTTAGTATATTATTAGTTTAACATTAACCAGTCAAGAAATACCTCAGGACAATTTTCTTCCGTCGCTGTATAGTAGCCTTCTATTGTTTCTGCTCAGCTTCTCGTTTCAGGAAAAATATAAACTCGTCGCCTCGCTCCTCAAACAGTATATTTTTCTTTATCCTCAACTCCAAGCTTCGTTAGGGTTGCTCCTATAAGGCTCCTTCAGAAAATGTCCTTCGGTAGAGTATATAATTTCCCAGTTCATCAAGGGATATTTCTTGACGCAAGAATTAAGAAAAGTTATAATATCTACACATCCAAGAGAAAAGGAGAGACAAATGGATATAGAGGAATTGAAAGTAGCAACAGAGAGATTAAAAAACTTCCCTAGAAAAAAGAAATTTCTTGTTGCCATCGATTCGGACGGCTGTGTATTTGATTCTATGAATCCCAAGCAAATTGTAGTTTTTCATCCAAAGATTATGGAATTTCATCAGCTATGGAGTATTGAATCGTATATACGTGAGGTGGCTGAATTTGTTAACCTATTCTCCAGGACGCGAGGATGCAATCGCTTTATTGCCTTGCAGCATATATACCGTTTCCTCACCGAAATACCAGAGATAAAG
>DRHQ01000061.1 GCA_011049545.1 Candidatus Aminicenantota bacterium
ATTGGCAACATCTGTATTATTCGAAAGGGCCATTCAGAAGGTTTTAAACGGAGAGAAGACATGAAAACTTACCTCATAGAAATAAAATTAAACGGGGAATGGCAAAAGGCAGAAATAACCGCCAAAGAAACGCTTCTTGAAGTTCTCAGGAATAAATTGGGGGCAACAGAAGTAAAAAACGGTTGCGGCAAAGGTGACTGCGGCTCCTGTGCTGTCATATTGGATGGAAAAGCGGTAAACTCCTGTCTCACCCTGGCCTTTCAGGCAAATGGCAAGGAGATAACCACCCTCAGAGGGATAGGAAACGAGAATAAACCTCACCCCATTCAAAAGAGCTTTGTTCAAAAAGGGGCCATTCAGTGTGGGTTTTGTACAGCTGGCATGGTCGTATCTGCCAAGGCGCTTCTAGATCAGAATCCAAAGCCTAGCCGCCAAGAAATCAGGGAGGCTATCTCTGGGAACCTCTGCCGGTGTACTGGGTATGAAAAAATCATCGATGCCGTTCAAGATGTAGCCCTGGAAAGTAAACCATAATATCGGAGAAGATTTATCATGTCGGATGCACAAAAAAAAGAGAAATCCTTCCAATCTGGACATAAGATCATAGGCAAACCTTTGGCCCGGCATGATGCCTGGGACAAGGTATTTGGAAAAACGGTCTATGCTGATGACTATTTTCTTCCGGGGATGCTCTACGGAAAAGTCCTGAGGAGCGAGTATGCTGCAGCAAATATATTATCAATAGACACTAGTGAGGCGGAAAAGCTGCCTGGGGTAAAGGCGGTCATGACCGCCAAAGATGTTCCCAACAATGAAACCATCACGCGGTTTGGACAGACCCACAGTGTGGGCGGATTTGAAGGGCTCTACCGGATTCTAGCTTATAAAAAAGTCAGATTCAGGGGAGAAGCAGTAGCCCTTGTTGCAGCTGAAACAGAGGTGATAGCCCAAAAAGCATTGAAATTGATCAAGGTCGACTACAAGCCCCTACTCGGTGTGTTCAACCCTATCGAGGCTAAGAAGCCAGGTGCATATAAAGTAGGTGAGAGTGAAAGCAACGTAATCTGCAGCTACAAGGTAAGGAAGGATGATGTAGAAAAGGGTTTTGCACTATCAGATGTAATTGTCGAAAACACCTACCGTGTACCTGCTCAAGATCATGCCTATATTGAGCCTGAATCGGGAGTTGCCTGGATAGACGATGATGGAGTCATTACAATCCGTGTATCAACTCAGGTTATCGAACACTTCAGGGAAGTTGCTGAAGTACTGGGCCTTCCCCATAATAGGGTCAGGGTCATAGGAACCATGATAGGAGGGGGATTTGGTGGCAAGGAAGACATCACGGTAGAATCCTATCTTGCCCTCCTTACCTGGAAGACCAAAAGACCTGTGAAGCTCACCTATACACGGGAAGAATCGATACTTGCTCACGGCAAGCGCCATCCATATTTCATGAAATATAGGACAGGAGCAACAAATGATGGGAAACTGATGGCCTTAGAGGCTGAGTTGATCTCAGATGCTGGAGGATATGTCTATCTGAGTCCGTGGGTACTCCTTTACTCAACAGTAGGTGCTACAGGGCCTTATGACATTCCCTATGTCAAAGTCGACTCCTACACAGTTTTAACCAACAACACTTTCTCGAGTGCCATGCGGGGCTTTGGAGTGCCGCAGGTGTGTTTTGCCTACGAGTCCCAGATGGATGAGTTGGCCCTGCGTCTAAATCTCTCACCTCTTGAGGTTCGGAAAAAGAATTATTTGAAAAAAGGGAAAGCGATGGCAACGGGACGGGTGCTGGATCGTTACGTGGCATTTCCTGAGACAGCCGAGAAGGCTCTAGCAGCTCTGGGGGAGCAATCGAAACCAAAATCGCCTGCAGAGAAAATCGGCCGGGGCATAGCCTCTGGCATGACGAGCTATGGGCGGATGGTTTTTCTCCATGATACTTCGAGATCTTACGTCGGCTTAGATATGGATGGGAGCGTTACGGTGAGGTGTGGGGTTCAGGACCTTGGGGGTGGGCAGTCCTCATCCCTGGCACAGATAGCAGCTGAGGTGCTGGGTGTTCCGATGAAAGACATTAAGGTTTATATTGCGGATACGGCGTTGACTCCTCTGGCCGGGACTACAACGGCTACGCGCCAGCTTTACATGTCCGGGAATGCCACGCTGAAGGCAGCAAAAGAAATAAAGAAAAATCTTTTGAATAAGGCAGCTGATATTCTGGAAGTAAAGCCTGAGAGTCTTGACCTTCAAGACAAGAAAGTGGTGGTCAAGGAGGCGCCTGACCAGACTATTCCCTTGACAGATGTGATAGCAACCTGTGCTTCTGATGGCATTCCCCTTTATAACGTAGCACAATTTAATGCTCCTTTCAGGGAGTTGATCGATTTTAAGACAGGCCAAGGCCAGGTCTTTCCGGATTTCACCTTCGGAACGCACGCCGCAGAGATTTCTGTTGATGTTGAAACTGGAAAGGTCAAGGTACTCAAGCTTGTTGCATGTTTAGATGTGGGCAAGGCTATCAATCCTCTTAGTGTGGAGGGGCAGCTTGAGGGAGGTACAATCCAGGGTTTGGGATATGCCCTGATGGAAGATGTAGTTCTTAAAAAGGGAGTTACTCTAACCCCATCATTATCGGAATACCTCATTCCCACATCTCTTGATGTTGTGGATATTGATAAAGTTATGCTTGAATCAGGAGACGGACTCGGGCCTTTTGGTGCCAAGGGAGTAGGAGAACCATCCGTGACCTCAATTGCACCGGCAGTTGTCAACGCAGTGTGTGATGCCTTGGGTATCCGGATTTTCGATCTACCTTTGACGCCAGAAAAGATCGTCAAAGCTCTTAAAAAGAGCTAATAGAACACTTTTATGCTTTTACCAGAGAACGCCGTAAAGCCCCTTACTTTAGCAATGGGGAGTTGTCAATCTGTAGATTTAAGATATCATGAATTTCAAAAAAAGAGTCATGGCTGCTTCAATTTATAAAGGTCAGGGAAAAATTATAGCCGCAATTAGGGCCACGGTTCCAAAGCAAAGAATGGGAAGGTGACGAATGCAAGAGATAATGAAACAAATCCTCGAAACTGCTCGATTGATCGCAGAGCAAATTTCAATCTGGAGGCTGGGAGATTAATATGGCAGTAAAAGATATTGGAACGCACGATATAAACAAGCCGCTCCTTTTTTCCGGTAATCAGGCAATGGCTCGCGGGGCGATCGAAGCGGGAGTGGCTTTAGTTACTGGTTATCCAGGAACACCTAGCACTTATTTGATAGAGGCCCTTTTGAAGGCTTCTGATTTGGGGTTTCGGGTGGAGTGGTCTATTAATGAAAAGGTGGCCTTCGAGGTTGGTACAGGAGTTTCCTGGGCAGGGCTTAGAAGTTTGGTCACGATGAAAATGTCCGGGCTTAACGTGGCTTCGGATGCCTTTCTATCAGTGCAGTATAGTGGCACGAATGGAGGATTGGTCCTTTATGTGGCGGATGATCCGAACACTTACTATGGGATGGTGGAGCAGGACTCCAGACATTATGCACGGTTGGCAGCGGCTCCAATGATGACTCCTTCTTCGCCACAGGAGGCATTGGATTATACACGTCGTGCTTTCGATCTTTCTGAACAAATAGGAAGGCCGGTGATGATTCTAATTACCACCATGTTGGCCAATACATCTGAATCAGTGACCCTAGGGAAGATAAAATCGATCAAGCGGAAACCTTCTTTTGAATTTAACATTGCGAGATATGCCAAGGCTGGTCCCGCAGCTTGTGTGCAGCAGCATAAGGATACACTCTCTGCTCTTGAGCAATTTGGATCATTAACAGATGATCTCAACCCACTAACCCTAACAGAAAGCAGAATTGGGTTCATCACTCAAGGAATTACCTGGAATTACCTCCAGGAAGCAGTGCATTTGAATAACCTAAAACCCTGCACTTTAAAATTGGGAGTTGCCAATCCATTACCAAAAGAGAAAATCAAAACCCTTCTTTCAAAAATAGATACAGTGGTTGTCTTGGAAGAGCTTGAACCGATTGTTGAAGAGACTGTCCTGGCTCTTCGGGCGGAAGTCGATCATCCGGTCAAAGTAATCGGCAAAACTCATGGACCGCTGTCCTTGACGGGTGATTACAATGTAGATGTGGTTATTTCAGTCCTTCATGAGATATATGGGGATAAAATTTTACGGCCTGAGGTATCTGATGATCTTTCCAGGCAAGTTCAAGCCCTCAAAGTCAAACGGCTAAACACATTTTGTACAGGATGTCCCCATAGAGCTACCTTTTATGCTCTGAATCAGACAATTGAAAAACTTGGATACAAAAAGGAAGAAGTCATAATCACAGGAGATATTGGCTGCACGATTCTCGGAATGAACGAACCATTTCAAGCGTGCTGGACTGAAATTTGCATGGGGTCTAGCATTAGCTTGGCACAGGGATTTAAATATGCTGGGATTAAAAATCCAGTGATCGCCACTATTGGGGATGGGACTTTTTTCCATTCGGGAATTCCGGCTCTTCTCAATGCTTCTCACAGCGGAACGAATGTGACTATCATCATCCTTGATAATTATTGGGCAGCCATGACGGGAATGCAGCCTCATGTGGGCACGAAGCCCTATTCTGAGGACAAGCGTATTATTATGATTGAAGAAATCGTCAGAGCTGCAGGCATTGAGAATGTCAGAAGAGTCAACCCTTATCAAATAAAGAGGATGATCCCCATTCTAATGGAAGCCATTTCTTCCAAGGAGATCTCGGTTGTTATTTCGGAGGCAGAATGCACTATTCAGAAAGAGAGAAGGAGAAAAACAGGAGTTTCTTTGAAAGTCAGGCCAGAGAAATGTGTTGGTCTTGATGTCTGTGAACACTCATGCATGAAAGTTCTGGGGTGCCCTTCTATTGATAGAGGGGAAGATGGAAAAGCATTTATCGACCCAACCACTTGCACAGCCTGCGGCCTATGTCATCATGTCTGTTCGTACGGAGCTGTCTAGCAAGAATCTATTTTAGATGAAGGAGATATTTTAATGAAACAGTATAATTTGGTTTTGTCTGGGTTGGGCGGCCAGGGTGTTATGACAGTTTCTCAGGTGTTTATGACTGCTGCTTTAAGGAAAAACGTTCAGGTGAAACTCTTCGAAGGGACCGGTATCTCCCAGAGAGGCGGGAGTGTTTTAAGCTTTGTAAGGTTTGGGAAGTCTAGCAGCCCAAAAATCCCTCTTGGAAGGGGAGATGCCATTATAAGTCTTGAGATTTCAGAAGTCGCCAGCGTTATACAATATTTGAAACAGCAGGGACAAATCTGGACGAGTTCGGGAACAATCCACGGCTATTATACCAAATTGACCCCTGAGCTTTATCCGATCCAGGATGACATAGAGGCGATGATACGGTTGAAAACTACTCATCTTCATATGATTCCTGCCGATCGACTGGCTCAAGAAGCCGGGTCAGCTCAGGCTGTCAATATGGTAATGCTGGGTGCTTTCTCCAGCAGTATCTCATTTCTGAATACCGATTCTCTCACAGGGGCAATCGAAGAGATAAACAAAAAATTTGCTACTGCAAACCTCAATGCCTTCTGGAAAGGATACGAATTTGCTAAAAAAGAGAGAGTTGCTGAATGAGAAGCCATGCTTTTGATGCCTTTTTTAAACCGAAGGCAGTCGCTTTTGCTGGCTCGATTAAGCCTGGAAAAATCGGTTACGAGATAATCAAGAGTATGAAAGAAGGAGGATATCAAGGCAACATTTATCCAGTCAACCCTGCCGGAGGAGAAGTTTTGGGGTATCGAGTATTCGCTTCAATCTCAGAGCTTACCGAAGATGTTGAGCTTGTTGTTATTTCGCTCCCCCTGCGAGCTATTCTGGATACGATTAAGCAATGCGGTATGAAGGGTATTAGAGCGGCTGTTGTAATCTCCTCTGGATTTTCTGAAGTCGGCAATTATCAGGCAGAAAATGATCTTGTCACGACAGCAAGAAAGTGGGAGGTTCGAATCATTGGTCCAAACTGCGCCGGCTTGATGAATCCCTGGACCAACCATTTTCCAAGCATTGAGGTTCGCGCTCTTCCAGGGCACACAGCATTCATAACCCAGAGCGGGGCCTTAGGAGGGGCAACCCTTGCCCTGGCTGAAGAGCGGAGGTTTGGATTCAGCAAGTTCGTCTCTTATGGAAACCGATGTGATGTAGGAGACATCGAATTGCTCTCCTATTTGGCCGACGATCCCCAGACCGGTGTTATTGCCCTCTATATTGAAGGGGTTGACAAGGGGCGAGAATTTTTGCGTGCCGCTCACGCTGCCAGCATGAAAAAACCTGTTGTGGCCATTAAATCAGGTCGAACTCAGTCCGGCACAAGGGCAGCTTCTTCTCACACAGGAACACTTGCTGGAATTGACCAAATTTATGAAGCTGCTTTTCGGAAGACAGGGATCATACGAGTGGAGGGAATCGAGGAAATGTTCGATCTTTGCCAGACATTCTCTCAGTGTCTACTACCAGATGGCAATAGGGTGGCAATCGTGTCTAACGCGGGAGGACCTGGAATTCTCGCCGCAGACAAAGCAGAGAAATTAGGATTGGATGTGGCTGAGCCGTCACCTTCTTTCCAAAAAAATCTAAAGCCACATCTCTCCCCGCATGCATCGTTAAAAAATCCCATTGATCTAACCGTTGAATCTGGCTACGAAGAGTTTCGGATTGCTCTTGAGTCTGCCCTTTCTGAATATGATGCTGCCATTGTTATTTATGTCGCAACTCCTTATCTTGATTCCAACGCTATAGCACGAGGAGTCATTGATGCAGCCAAGGCGCATCAAAAGCCCATAATCACAAATTTTATGGCTGGCCGCATCGTAAAGGACGCAGTCCGCCTTCTAAAAGAGGCAGGCTTGGTTAATCTTGCCACAGGGGAACGGTGTGCTTTTGTCTTGTCAAAATTGACTGAGAGAAAAAAACTTCTTGGGAGGATCAAATTTGCATCAATTGATTGAAAAGGCAAGGCGTGAAGGACGCCATCTTTTAGAACCAGAGGTTCTAAGTCTTTTAGAAGACTATGGAATACATGTTCCCAGGTACACTCTCATCCACAATGAAGATGAGGCCCTGAAGGCTTCAAGATCCATAGGATGGCCCGTTGTTATGAAGGTCGTATCTCCTGATATAATTCATAAAACTGAGTCTGGTGGTGTTTTTATTGGTTTACAGAATGAAAAGCAGGTGAGTGAAGCCTTCTCTCAACTTTATGCACTGGAGAGTAAAGAAAATAGAATTGAAGGATTAATCATTTATCCTTTTCAGAAACATGATGTGGAATTGTCTGTGGGAATGGTCAGGGATCTTCAGTTTGGTCCAGTCATCACCTTTGGCCTGGGAGGCATATGGATAGAGGTCTTTCGAGATATCGCTTACGGCATCGCTCCCCTTTCACATAAAGAAGCAGAAGACATGCTCGATTCAATCCGTGCACATTCAATTCTTAAAGGGATGCGGAAGAGGTCGCCAGCAGATCGCAAGGCCCTCTGTGAACTCCTTATTCGCCTATCTCAAATGGCAATGAAAGAGGATGCTATCAAAGAGATAGACCTAAATCCGGTTTTCCCTATGGAAAAAGGTTACTTCATCGCCGATGGGCGAGTCATCTTGTAGGATCTAAGGACTGGATGATAGGTCTTGATAATTCATAACTGGAGCGATTTTGGCTTTGGATACCATAAGGCTTTTCCCTCTCATTTCTTAGCGTGAAGTTAGGAAATGGGCTGCCCCTTTTCACCCCAATTGCAGCGAGGCACATCTTTAATTACGATCCAAACTGATTCAGGCGGGACATTGAGAGTCGAAGTTACTGCCTTCGTCACCTCTTGAATCAATGCCTTTTTCTGTTCAACAGTTTTTCCTTCAAATGTTTCGATTGAAATATACGGCATTTTTACCCCTTTCATATATATTGCTTTAAAGATATATTCAAGCGTTTTACACCTTATATGGAGGAAACGAAATATCCAGCACATCGCACAGGGCCTCAATCAACTTGTGGTTTTGATTTTCTGTTCCGACTGTAATACGAATATGATTATCGAGACGGAAGGCCGGCCTGACAAGAATTCCCTTTTCGAGGAGGGCTTTATAAATTTCACCAGCCTTTCTCTCCATTTTTACCAGAATGAAGTTTGCATCTGAAGGGATCCACTCAAGACCCATTTCTCCAAACATCTTGTAAAGATAATCTTTGCCCTTGTTTACAATATTGATAGTCTGGCGAAGGTGTTCTGTATCTTTCAAAGCTGCTATGGCGATCATTTGCGCAGCCCTGGAAACGTTGAAAGGAAGGCGAAACCGGTTGATGGCCTTGATTATAGATGGGTGAGCTATAAGATAGCCAAATCTTAGGCCTGCTAAGCCCTGGGCTTTAGATAATGTTCTTAGTATTAACATATTGTTTTGGCCTGACCGAAATCGAGAAATAGTATCAGGAAAATTGGGGATCTTGACAAAGTCGATGTAAGCCTCATCAGAAACCACAAAAACCTCTGGGGGAACACTGTCAAGAAATGAAAAGAATTCATCTCTACTCACTGACCTTCCTGTGGGGTTGTTAGGGTTGCAAACGCAAATTAATTTGGTCAGTGGAGTTATCCTCTTTACCATGTCTTCCAAGTCAATCCCATATTCCTTAAGAGGGCTATAAACACACCTCCCCCTCATAGTTTTTGTTATGATCTCATAAAGTATGTAAGAGGGATCTCCTATGATCACCTCTTGACCCTCGCCGAGAAAAGCCATGGCGATAAGATAAATCAACTCACCTCCGCCATTTCCCACAAGGATCTCTTCTTTATGGAGCCCAAGATGTTTTCCCAATGCTTTCCTCAGGTCATGGTAAGTTGGATCCGGGTAAAGGTGGAGTTCTTTGAGGCAATCGTGGGCGGCCTCTATAGCTTTAGGAGGGGGACCGATAGGATTTTCATTAGAGCTTATTTTAATCACATTGGTTAAGCCCAGCTCTGCTTTTATTTCCTCTATCGATTTCTCTGGAACGCAGCCTTCTGTCTTCAATATGCCTGGGTTGAGAAGAGATTCAAGCCATTCCGTCTTCACAGCTTCCTCCGTTTTTGCAGTTTTTCCTTCTAGTTATCGATATAGAAAAACGATAGATTGTTAGTAGGATTTCCTTTAATATAAAAACTCGATCCCCATGTTAGAAAGCTCATCTTTGATTTTTCTGTACATATCAAAGTGCTCTTGAGTTGGGAGGGCGGTTGCCACATCATAGCACTCTTGATATTCTTTACCTAAGGGGGCAGTAGCAGCTTGTTCTTCATATATTGATAAGAGCCTTAAGGCAATATCATTCGCTTCTTCTCTGGTCATTCCTTGGCCCGCAACAGCATGTCCCACTTCCATTGCGATGCGTGCCTCCAGAGGAGTTGTCCGGTTTCGATGTTTATTGCGGGCCGCTCCTATTTCCCATAAGTGCCAGCTATTTACCGTGCTGACCAAAGCGTGACAAGCTGCTTCATAAAACACCATCTCAGTCATAGGGCCAGCATTAGTGTATCCTCCACTTTTATAGAGAAGTTTACTATTCCGGGCCATGGCCTGGCCTGCAACAGCGATTGGCCATAAAAGTTCCCGCGTGGTGTTTGAGGCCAAATTTAGATGGAATGGAAAGTGCAGATTGTATATAGCTCCATGAATACACAGGCCATTCAGGCTGTAGGCTACCAGCGTTACTGCTACCCCTTCAGATCCACCACACCAACCGCCATAAATAGGACCCGTCAGGTTGCCCACATAGCATCCATATTGGGCACAGTGAACCACTCGATTGAGCAAGGTATCTGCGGTTTTAAACTCTGTCAGCGTCCCGATCAAGCGTGAATCAGTGGTCCGAACGCCCCAATTCTCGTTGGAAACAGCTATCTGCCCACTATCATGCTCTGCTGTCCCCACGGCCACTAAGAAAACTCCTGGGCGTCCGACCTGTTTGGCTGCCAAGCGAAGATTATAAATATGCTGGGTGCAGGCATTGATCTCAAAGGGTGATCCGGAACGGATCTTAAGCCCTATGGAATCCTCAAGGATCGGCGCACAAAAGCCATCTAAAAGCGGCTCCTTTAAATAGGCCAGGCACATCGAGTAATGAAGCTCTTCCGAACAGGTGCAATCCGGACTGAATAGACAAAACGGCGGCTCCCTATCTTCAATCTTGCGGTGCTTCCATAAGACTGCGTCCTTACCAGCCCCTACCCAATACTGATCCTTAGCGACATAGAGCGCTTCCTTGATTTCATCATCGGAAACCTTGATAATCCGGTGCGTGTCCGTATTATAAAGCCCAACTTCTTGAAATAACTCCCACCCTGCCTTCCAAACTCGATCAGCCAAATCATCATCGGCAGGAACTGGAGTCTTGGGATTGTATTTTATTTCATACTTTTTTACTATCTTTTGGAGGGTGGGTGAGAATATTTTGCTCAGAAATTCATCCTCATCACATTGTGGGCCAGTATTGGACCGCTCTTGAATCTCCCAAAGCCGATAAGGTGTTGACATCTCAAAACCTCCTTAGATTACTCTCACATAAAGAGCCCAGGAATTTTTCTTCTTTAATCGACAGATCTATTTTCTCTGTAAGAGTGCAGCCATTAGTTTAGAGGATGATCCGGCATCCGGACAATAAAGGTCTGCCCCAATCCTATCGGCCCATTCCTGCGATGTAGGAGCTCCACCAATGACAACTTTATACTTATCCCTTAAATCCCGATCCTTTAACAAGTCGATAATCTCTTTTTGATGGGGCATTGTTGTGGTCATCAGTGACGAGGCCGCAATAAAATCTGCTCCCACTGCCTCGGCCTCTTTAATAAATTGCATAGAATCCACGTCATATCCCAAATCCTTCACCTCGAAATTGTTAGCCTCAAGCATAAGTTTGACGATATTTTTTCCGATTTCATGAAGATCTCCTTTTACCGTTCCTAATACCACTTTTCCTGCTTTCTTTGAGGCATACTCACCTTTTGAGGTTGATTCTAAAATCTTTGAGCCGAGAATATTCATTGCCAAAGTCATGGTCTGGGCAGATTCCATCATTCCAGGAAGAAATATCTCCAAACGGGCAAATCTGTCTCCAATTTTTTGCATAGTAGAAGTAAGCTGATCAGCTGTTTCCTGTATATTAATATTTTGGTTCAATAGATCTCGGGCGATATCTTCTGCCTCCTTCTTAGAGCCGGTTTCAACAGCATGACAAAGTTTTGCGATCGACATGTAGCACCTCTTTATACGGCTTTTTCCACCTGCATCATTTTAATTTATGAATAACATATCAGAGCAGCTTAAATTTAAGGCCCAGATCTTCCAGGGATTTTTTACTGTCTTCCCAGAGGAGAATATATTCATCTTTTGGCTTGATACTCACAGGATCATAGCATTCCGTAAAAGATTTACCTATAGGAGGATTGGAGATGTGCTTTTCATAGCGCTCCAAAAGAGCCTTCACAATCCGTCCCGCTTCTTTTCGTGTTGTCCCTCCTCTCGCTGTCACATGACCTACCTCTGCGTGCATCCTGGGTTCCATTCCACTACAGTGTAGCGGGTGTCTGTTCTTGGCAACTGCGCAGGGATTCAAATGCCATCCTGAAACAGTAGCTGCCACAGAGTGGGCAGCAAGTTCCCAAATTATTGTTTCTGTACAAGGACCTGAAGCCATGAAGGCGTTTGCTACTGTTACCAGATGTGTATTTCGTGCTAAGGCCTGCCCTGTAATGGAGATCAACCATATCATGTCCCGGGAGGTGTTGCAAATGTTATGAATATGAATAGGAAAGGCGTTATGCCGTTGAGCACGAAAAGAAATAACTCCCAAGATATGATGGGCTACAAGCAAGGCAGCGGTTGCAGCGGGACCACCGCCATATCCCCCCATAAGAGGCCCATATAATCCTCCGATTACATAGGGGCTATTAATTAAAAATGAGACCTTTTTTAACCTTTCATAATCGACCTTAAGTTCTGCAATGGCCGCAACAAACAATCCATCCCCAGCAAGAGCACCAAGCTCTGGTCTTGCGGCAGCAATTGTGGCATCAGTCCTCTCGGCAATTGACATGAAGTTGTGTATTGGAATTGTAGGTCGGCCTGCCAGCCTTGCAGCCTCACGCAGTTTAATTACATTCCATATCCCTGCCTCCATTTCAACCGGGGAGCCTGAAGTTACAGGCATCCCTCTGTAGGTAGTAATTAAAGGGCCGGAAAAGGTATCGGCTATTGGTTCTTGAGCATAACTTTGACATATAGGGACAAAAAGCTCCTCTGTAACAGGTGTGCCAACAGCAGAGAAATTGACGACTGGATCCCTTGGGTCCTCCACCTCTCTATGTGGCATCTCAACAACGTCATTTCCTGATCCATAGACTGCCCGCTCGGGAGCACCTTCAAGGGCTTCCATGATTTCATCCTTTGTAAACTTAAGCACCTTCCCTGTGTCAATGCAATAAATTCCTGTTTTCTCGAAAAGTTCTACACCTGCTTCGAACAAACGATCCGCCAGAGAATCATCAGTAGGCACTGGGTCTTCAGGGTCATACTTGATATCATAATCAGAAACAACCTGTGCCGCCACTTCTCCGATCATGCGGTCCCAGTCCTTTTCTGCTAAGATTTTACCATTTTCAGCTCTTTCCAAAACATCCCAAAATCTAATCATTTTACTAACCTCCTGACTAAATTAACCGCCTCTCCAGCGTTTTCTCCATATCCGTCAGCCCCAATTTTCTCAGCCCAATCAGGGAGAACAGGGGCCCCACCGACAATTATTTTTACCTTTTTCTTAAGGTCACGATCCTGTAATTCTTTGATAACCCTCGGCATATGAACCATGGTAGTCGTCATCAAAGCGGACATCCCTAAGATGTCTGGATTAAGCTCCTTGACCTTTTCTACAAAAGTGAGGACTGGTACATTATAACCAAGATCTATGACTTTGAAGCCTACCCCCTCCAACATAACCCGCACGATATTCTTTCCAATCTCATGAACATCTCCTTCAACAGTGCCCAGGAGTATTAGACCTTTTTTGATATCAGCATTTCCAGGGCCCAGGTATGGACGCAAAGTCTCAGTTCCTGCTGTCATTGCCTCAGCAGCTTTCATCATATCCGGAAGAAAAATTTCTAGATCCTCAAACTTTTTTCCTACCTCCTCCATTGCCGGGCGAAGAGCCTTTTCAAGTATCTCCAGAGGAGCTAATCCTTGATCAATGGCTTTCTTTACAAGCTCCTTTATCTTGGTCGCTTCTCCTCTTAGGATTTCTTTTTTTAAATTAAGAATAATGTCATTCACTTTTTACCTCCAATAATTCTGAAACTCTTTTAACTAAACCCCTTTTTGTTTCTTTTCAATTGGCAGTATGATTTATCTGTTTATATTGTTTTATTATGATAGAGAGGGCAATAGTGATTAATTGGGTATGAAACAGGTATATGAAATACCAAGTGAATTGCAATGAAAATTCTTGTAAGGAAAGTAATTATTTAGAATTTACAAAGAAATGTGGCTAAGTTGATATGCTTATTAGATATTCCCACTTTATGCCTTATACTTCTGCGGTGTGTTTCGACTGTAAGTGAAGAGATATTTAATAGTCCAGAAATTTCTTTATTCCCAAGACCATTTTTTATCATATTGCATATTTCAATTTCTCTAGGCGTCAGCATAAAGTTTTTTTCTATTATTCTAGAGCCAAATGAAGATGTGATTTCTTTTAATAGAGTTTCGAGCAAATTTGCATATTTTCGGACAGATACATTCATTTTTAGCTTCGCTAATATTGGTAATGCTAACTCACTTACATTGATTGTTATGTTATCTCTTATCATATTTTTTTCTTTCTCAATCTGCTCTATGAGTTCATGAAGTGCTATATTTTTTTGTTCTAAAGCTTTTTTTTGTTTTTGTAGCTCTCTCTTAGACTCTCTTAACGCTTTCTCCGCCATCTTTTGCTCAGTGATATCAATAGAAAAACCTAATATGCCGTCTACATGCCCATTTTCATCCATAATAGGCAACTTATCTGTCAGAATCCATTTTTTTCCTGAAGGAGTTTCAAGGAATTCGATTATGCTCCTTATCGGTTTCTGAGATTCTAATACAATCTTATCATGTCTCCAGCAAGCCTGTGCTTGCTTTGGAAATATCTCAAAGCTTGATTTTCCCTCTAAATCCTTTTTTGCTAAGCCCAATATCTGAGTAAAGGCTTTATTTGCGTAGATATATCGATTCTCTTTATCTTTGTAGAAAACCATTGTTGGCATAATATCGGGTATTTTATGCCACTCTTCTCGAAGCTTTAACAATACTTCCTCATCTTTCTTTTTCTGGTAATGTCTTTCTAGCTTTCTATATAAAGAAGTTGTTTTTTTTATGCACTTGTTTAAATATTATAGAATATTTTCTTAGCAAATTGCAAGCACGTAACTCGTCCCAAATCCACCGCCTAAAATTTTTTAATACTATTTGTATATCGGATGACATTGACCCTCTTCAACTTGCAGCGCTGCTGCTTTAAACTCATCCGTAACATCTCATCAGGATATGCCTTCTCACAGATTCCGATAGGCCTACGATATTCGCTAAGCCCAAATACAAAGGTAGGACCCCTGGGGATGTTATCCCTCTCTCCCTTTGATCTTCTTCATACTTGAATGGAAATTCCTTTTGTGACATACTTTTTTCACCTTGCTGTGCCTTCACTCATTGGGTGAAGTTTTTTATGTAGTCTTATTTTACGATAAGACAACAGCAAGGTTTTTTTATTTTTTTTGTGGTGGATTTGGGCCAGCTTCATTTTCTCGGCACGGAAGGAGGAAAAAATGTCATCCATAGAAGATTCGGGTCGTGAAACCTGGCGAACACGCTGGGGGTTTATTTTAGCCGCTGCAGGTTGGAGCATTGGTCTGGGGAATATATGGAGGTTTCCCTATATTACTGGCAAATATGGTGGCGGTGCATTTGTGCTGCTTTACCTTGTTTGCATGTTTGTTGTGGCCATACCGCTTTTCACTGTCGAATTCAGCTTGGGAAGAGCATCAAAAAGCAGCATCACTACCGGCTATAGAAAACTTGCCCCCAGAAAGCCGTGGTTCATTGGGGGATGGGTAGGAATGATAAGCAACATTTTAGTCCTCTCTTATTACACAATGATTATGGGTTGGCTAATTGCCTACTTATTCAAAACCTTAAGAGCTGAGTATTTCGGCATGACAGCAGAACAAATTAGTGAACTTTTTGATAATTTTACAGCAAAAAGCAGCGAAGTATTCTTCTGGCAGATAGGAGTTTATGTAGTCTTAGGTATTATAGTTTCCAGAGGACTTGTTAAAGGAATAGAAGCGTTTTGCAAGGTAGCGATGCCTCTTCTTTTCTTAATGCTAATAGGATTAGGGATCTATTCGTTAACGCTTCCGGGAGCCTTAAAAGGTATCGAGTTTTACTTAAAACCTGATTTCACAAAAATAACCGGTGAAGCCGTTCTTGTAGCTATCGGACAAGTATTTTTCTCTGTAGGTATTGGTTTTGGAGCCACCTGGGTATATGGAAGCTATTTAGGTAGAAAGGCGAATATTCCGGGGGATTCAATCAGAATAGCACTAATGGATACTCTGGGAGCCTTGTTAGCAGGATTTATCATCTTTCCAGCAGCTTTCGCTTTTGGAGTGAATCCTGGCTCAGGTTATAATCTTATCTTTGTGACATTGCCCAATGTTTTTGGAGAAATGCCAGGTGGAATTGTATTTGGAATCTTGTTCTTCTCCCTTGTCTCCGTTGCAGCTTTGACTTCCGGAATTGCCAGTATAGAAAGTATAGCCAGCTGGCTTATGGACGAATTGAAATGGGACAGATCGAAATCAAGAGCTAAGGCTGTTTGGATAGTACTAACTGGGTGTTTCATTTTGGGCATACCCATAGTGCTTTCTTTAGGATCCTGGGGTAATATTAAACTTTTCGGATTGAACATTTTCGGCTTTGTAGATTACGTTTCTGCAAATATATTATTAGTAATATCTGCTTTGACAATGGCTCTCTTTGTTGGTTGGTCTCTTGGAATCAAGAAATTTATGGTAATGGCAAACGAAGGAGCAAAGAAGATGTTGGTAAAACCCTTTTGGGGATTACTGATTAAATATATAATCCCACTGTTAATCATAGCTTTGGCTTTTGATGCAATATTTTAAAGGATGATTTTAGGATATATTCATTTTTGCAAGATTATATTATGAATATATCTGCTTCTAAAATTGTTTCAGTAAATCTGGAAATCGAACCATTGATGGCCCACGTTCATTTTGCAGCTTTCGAGCAACTTGCTCCATCTGCCGCATCGCTCGAAGCAAATTGAGGCCGGCAATCTTTTTAACATCTTCGTCACTGTAGCCACGGTGTAGGAGTTCAGCAAACAAGTACGGATATCTACTAACATCTTTGAGACCATACACCATTGAGGATTCCCCACTATCATAAAAGTCGGAACCGATCCCGATGTGGTCGATTCCTGCCACCTTTCGGATATGATCGATATGGTCTGCCACGTCTCCCAGGGTCCCGCGAGGCTTCGGATTCTCATTGGTCCATTTTTGTAAAAGCCTTGCTATTTCTTCTTCATCATCAAGTTTGGCCCGAAGATGCTCTGCAAATTCCTCGTAGCGGAAAGCCCACACTGGCTCCTCCCATGACTTCATTGAAGCCAATTGTGCCTTCCCCGGATTCTGTCTGGCTAACTTATTCCACTCAGCAGCAGTCGGGGGATTGTAACTGGAGATAAAATTCACCATGATTACTCCACCATTCTTTGCCAGAAGACGGAGTACTTCGTCAGGCACATTACGCGGGTGCGGATTGATTGCCAACGCATTAGAGTGGGAAAAGATCACCGGTGCCCGGCTGACTCGAAGGGAGTCCTTTGCTGCCTCAGCACTGACGTGGGAGAGATCTATGAACATACCTAACCGATTCATCTCTCTCACCACTTCTTCGCCAAATTCCGTAAGTCCTCCATGTCGTGGGAAGTCAGTTGCAGCATCTGCCCAGGAAGTTGTCATCATATGCGTCAAGGTCATGTAGCGTGCCCCAAGATTATAGAACATCCGCAAAACTGGGAGTGATTTCTCGATCATGTAGCCTCCCTCAACGGCAAGAATAGACGCAATTTTTCCCTTGCTAATTACCCGCTCGATGTCGTCGGCCGTATAGGCAAATTCCAGATCTGAATACCGGCTGACAAAACGATGCACTAAGTCTATACTCATGAGACACCCTCGGAGCGCAGTTCCTTGGTGCATATACTCAGACGGAACCCACACAGGCCAGAACTGAGCTCCAACCATTCCCTCCTGCAACCGCGGTATATCGGCTGAAAGCTGAGGCTGATGATTAGCGAGATTGGCACGGTCTAAATCGCCATCTGTCGCAAGCATTATAGAGGTTGCCAGGTCATTATGCCCCTCAATAAGAGGCACTTCTCTCAGTAAAGCCTTCGCCCGCTTCAAAAGTTTCGCATCCGGCTCTGGCCATTTTTCCTGTGTGCACAAAGGAATAGCCAAGAAAATAAGTGCAATAATCCAACAAGAACTTTTTTTTATCATGCTGAATTCCTCCATAATAGTAAAAAGAATGTTGTTGGTGAGAATTATAATCTATTCTAAATAAAAAAAAGAGCAAATAATTTGATTTAAAGTTAAGATGGTACTATTTTTAAGATAATAGATATTTCTTTTTCGAAAGGAGAATATGATGTTAAAGCGGAATTTTATGATTTGCTATTTCACATTAATTCTTCTGCTCTTTTGCGCAGAGGCAGGCCTACCGCAACAAAAGATAGCGGTCCACGCAGACAGAATGCTCGATGTGCGGAGTGGACAAATAATTCAAGATGTCTACATTCTCGTTAAGGATAACCGGATTTCAGACGTAGGAGGAAAAGATATAGCGAGAAATGTGAAAGTCATTGAATTGGGCGATATGACCCTTCTGCCGGGATTGATTGATATGCACACCCATCTAACATTAGATCTGGTCGGAGATTGGTACATTCGTCCAGTAAAAGAGACTGCAGCAGACCTTGCCCTCAGGGGTGCTCGGAACGCCAGGAAAACACTGCTGGCTGGATTTACGACAGTGCGGGATATAGATTCAACATATTTTACAGATATTGCCCTCATGCATGCTACGGAAAATAATTTTATCGATGGACCACGTATTGTCCCAGTAGGCCATGCCATCACCATCACTGGTGGACATGGAGACTTCTCTGGATTTGTGCCAGGTATACTTGAGAGGGAACCTGAATTTGGAGTGGCGGACGGGCGAGAAGAAGTGCTTCGAGCGGTACGCTACCAGATCAAGCACGGCGCAAAGTGGATAAAATTTTACGCCACTGCAGGAGTTTACTCCTTTGAAGGGCCTGTTGGGGCTCAGCAATATTCAGAAGAAGAGATGAAGGTGATTGTTGAGGAGGCAGCACGCCATGGTCTCAAAGTTGCAGCTCATGGCCATGGGACAGAAGGAATCATAGCAGCCATTAAAGCAGGGGTACACTCGATTGAACACGGTTCCATGCTAAATGATGAGGCGATAAGGCTTATGAAAAAATATGGAACATACCTTGTCCCAACAACCTATCTTTTGGATGCAATCGATTTTGATGCTTTACCTCCTCAAACAAGTAAAAAGGCTAAATTCATAAAGAAATTTGCCCGGGAAAGCCACCGCAAAGCCATTGCTGCAGGTGTTAAGATTGCGTATGGTACGGATGCCTGTGTATTTCCTCATGGTGACAATGGCAAAGAATTTGCCGTTTTGGTTCAATTGGGTATGGCTCCGATCGAGGCCATCCGTACCGCCACCTTAAATGCAACAGACTTGCTCGGGGTTGACGACCGGGGGATTATTGAAAAAGGGCGTCTTGCCGACATGATTGCTGTGCGAGGAAATCCTCTGGAAAACGTTAGTGTTTTGGAAGAAGTCCAATTCGTGATGAAAGACGGTAAAGTTTATAAAATGCCAAGGAAGAAATGATACCTTAGGGCAAGATCAATTGCCTGTTCTCGTTTCGTATGTTCTACACGCCCTCGGCCTTGCTGTGCCGGCGAGGATCGCCGCAGGCGATCATCATGCCAGATCCCGGTTCGACGTGAATCCCTTCAAAAGCACCATGGTAAAAATTCCATGGATTGACAACGTGGAACGCGACCCCCCGCTTCTCCACGGCCTTCCAGACAAGTTCGTCATAGTTTTTCTCTATAGTAATGCCGCGTTTATCGACCAGGCTTCCGTACCGCGGACGACTCACCGATTCATCGATGGGCATCCCAAAATCCAGTATGTTGACTGTATTTTGAAGCATACACTGGGTGAGGCTCCGGCTCGGCGACCCCCCGGCGAGGAAAGGTTTCCCGTCTTTGAAGATGATCATGCCTGCAGGACCCTGGAGTCCCCGTTCCCCCGGAATGCCACCATAAGTTCGCAAGGCGCACAGGTTCACGCCTTTCACCCACAGACCGGTTTCGAAAGGAGACTGGTTCGAGGAGTGCACTATGCACGCGACGTTCCCCTGTCCGTCGGCCACGGTCACGGCGCATGTGCCTTCGTACAAGGAGCTGGAAGACGTGTCGGGGGCTACTTCTTCCGCCTGCAGTTTTTTGAGACGCTCGTGCGCCAGCTCTTTTGGGAGCTGTTGTTTGGCCACGGCGAGTTCGTTCGGATCCCCATGGCTGCGGTGATAGTCCTCACGGACGATACTCAGGCTCTGGATCATCTGGAACATCGTATCCGGCGATTCCGAGGGCGGACCCTGTCTTGGGATATCCAACAATTCCAGAACATCCAAGGTTTCGATGATCATCGGCAGCGCGTAGACCTTGGATCCATTGTGGGTGATTGGTAACGCGCGGACCTTGAATCCGCGGTAGGTGCCCGAACCCGCTTCCTCACAGTACGCCTTATAGCGCTCCATATCCCTGTGGGTAATATTGCGGCCGCCTTTCTGGGAGGTGCGGCAGAACTCCTCGGCGAATTCGCCGCGGTAGAAGTAATCGTTCCCTTCCTCGGCGAGACGTTCGAGCGTATCCGCGGCCTCCTTTTGGTAGAGCATCTCATAGGGGCGGGGGATGGCGTTGTCCGGCATATAAATCTTCAATCCCGCATCGGAGCAGCCAATCTTTTCGGATTCCATGAAGATTTCACCCCAAAGGAACGGATGCATCTCGAATCCTGCTCGGGCGTAGCGAATTGCCGGGGCCATGAGTTCTTTCTTCGACTTCGTACCGAAACGGGAGAGCGACTCTTCAAAACCTGCCCAAAACCCCGGAACGCCGGGCCCCCAGGCCGCGGCAGCGCCGTCAGTTTTCTTCGCCCCAAGAGGCACATTGACGCTGCCATTGACATACAGCGTCTTCCCGCTCACAGCATCGTAGAACATCGACGTCAAATAGCCAGTAATACCAACCATGTGCGGCTGAAGGACCGTCTGGGTGATGGCGGCACAGAGCGCTGCGTCGCAGGCATTACCGCCGGACTTCAGGATGTTCACGGCTTCGCGTGTGGCCAGAGGATGTGAGGTAATCGCCATGCTTTTCCTGCTCCGTGCAGGGGTCTTGCGACCAAAGCGAGTTTCAGCAATGAGTTGCTTCCTCTCCTTATCACTTGTTTTATGAATGCCCTGTATTGAAACAGGATCTCCTCTGACATTTGATTTAAGAAAACCTAATCCACTGAATCCCGTTACTGCAGCACCTGTAATTGTCTTCTTGAGAAAAGTTCTGCGATTATACTTCATTGGCTATTCTCCTTTTGATTAAAATAGAAATTTGTTCTTTTGGTACTCATTCATTTCCTTCTTTCTGCCTTCTATTATCACAAATTAAACATACAAATCAAACTATCACAACAGCCCAAATCCACCTCCTAAAAAGCAAAAAGACCTCGCTGTATCTTTCACCCATTGGGTGAAGTTTTTTTGTGTAGTCTTATTTTGCTACAAGACTACAGTGAGGTCTTTTTATCTTTTTTTGCTCTTCCAATAATAGTAAACTGGAATACCGATAACTACTACACTCAATCCGGCTATGGATTCCACTGGTTTGTTGATCAAAGTATTAATAACAATAACTGAAAGCGCAATGATGAATAAAAGAGGTACTAGGGGATAGCCCCAGGTCTTGTAGGGTCTTGAAAGATTAGGATACTTTTTCCTTAGAGTAAAAACTGAGGCAGTGGCTGCGATGTAGAATATCATTGTTACAAAGATCACATAGGTAATAAGTTGCTCAAAGGTACCGCTCAGAGTTAGAAGGCAGGCCCAAACTGCCTGGAGGAAAATAGAGAATGCCGGAGTTCGAAAACGAGGGTGCACATTTGCCACACGTTTGAAGAAAAGGCTGTCTTTGGCCATTGCATAGTAAACCCTCGGGCCTGTTAAGATGGTTCCGTTAAGGGATCCAAGGATTGAAATCATCACAGCAGCCGATATAAGAGAGGCAGCAATTCCACCAAAAAGAGCCGTCGCTACTTTTTCAGCAACCCTGGTGACCCCTATCATTTCATCTATTGGCAAGGCGTAGAGGTAGATATAATTGACAGCGATGTAGAGGGCGGTTATCCCTGAGATACCTAATATTAATGCCAGGGGAAGATTTCGTTTGGGATTTTTTATTTCACCAGCCGCGAAATTTACATTGTTCCAGCCATCATAAGCCCATATTATAGCAATCATTGCTACTCCAAATCCCATGATCAAGTTCGATAGGCTAAATCCAGCTGGAGCAAAGTGAAACTCGATATCCCCTCCTTTCCCTATAATGAATCCCAGCCCGACCATGGCTACAATGGCTCCTATTTTCAGGATTGTTAATATATTCTGGATAATACTTCCCAAAACCAAACCAATAAAGTTAAATAAAGACAATAATATGATAACCACGATGCCCATTATTTGTCCTGCTGATAAGGAATATTGGAAAGAATGATTGAAAATTGTAAAGGCAGTAGAAAATATGATTCTGTTAGTAGATAGAATGGGAAAAAAATAACCAAAATATTCAGCGAAGGCTACAGCTAAAGCGGCAATAGAACCGGTCTGATACACAAGAAACATCGTCCATCCGAAGAGAAACCCAGATAATGAGCCATAGGCCTCCTTAAGATATATATATTGCCCTCCAGTTTGAGGCATAGCAGCTCCGAGTTCAGCATAGGCCATGGCTCCGGCCATTGAAAGAATCCCACCAATAATCCAGGCTAAAAGGATTAGCCCTGGAGAGGGCAATGATTTTGCCATTATTCCTGTAGTGAGAAAAATGCCGGAACCAATAACGATGCCCATTACGATCATAGTGGAATCGAATAAACCAAGCTTTCTTTCTAAATTGACCTCACCCCTTTTTTCTCCTTTAGAGTAACCTTGAAGAGGACTGGTTTTATTAATTGCTTTTCCTCCCTTTAAAAATAAAAATTATTTCATTTACAAAAATAGTAATACCTTCGCTTAAACTGTAGAATGGCCAAGAAAAATTATAAACGAACCAAAACTTGGGAAATATCTATTTTTCAAAGGCGATAAACCGAAATGGATCATTTCGTTTCTAGATAAAAAAAACGGGTGAATTTTAAATCAAGATTCATTTTTAAGCAAGTTACTATTGGTGAGCGATGAAGATCTTGCCAGATCTGAATAAAGTAAAGCACATAGAATTTATTAAGAAAATACTTACAGAATTTAAGAGTAAACCTAATATTGGAGGAAACAATCCTATAGCCGAAAGTCTGCGATTCTTACCCTAATATTCATAATTCATTGAACTATGTTCATTGGCATTTTCTCTTAAGGATATTCATAATTTTATAATTTCTGACCACTATGATTAAGGATCATACTTCAAGTTTTTGTACTTTGACTGGTATTTTATATACCCATTATCTACCTAATAAACCACTGTTGTCATTGTGACTTTATCAATATATAAAAGATGTATCATCTAAAGTAACTAGAGAAGAAGGATAAAAAATTAGGGAAATTTTAAAAAAAATTAACCTTAATTTTTTCATCTCATTACAGAAGGAGGTCAAAATGACATCTAATAAAAACTTTGCCAAATTTGCTTTTCTCTCAATCCTCATTTTCACCCTGGCAACGGGTTTTTCTTATGCTCAGAGAATAACAGGGGGTATCAGAGGTGTTGTCACGGATGATGAGGGCGTGCCTTTTCCTGGAGTAACGGTAGAACTTTCAAGCCCGGTCTTAATGGGCGGTGTTCATTCTGAGATAACAGGCACAAAAGGTGCTTACCGATTTATCAATTTACCACCTGGGATGTACAAACTTGTATTCTCTTTAGACGGGTTCCAAACCATTGAAAAGCTGGAAATAAAGGTTCGTGTAAAGGGGACAGTTACCGAAAATACCATCATGAAACAGACTACCCTTAGGGAAACTATCACAGTTACAGGAGAAGCTCCAGTTATTGATGTGACCAGTTCAGAGGAATCTTTAAGCTTCGATAAAGAACTCTTGGAAATGATACCATCGGGCAGGTATTCATTTCTCGATGTCATGAAGCAGGCACCCGGCGTTATTACTTCTGGTTCCGGAGGAGGGACTACAGTAATGTCTGTCGCTGGTTCCAATAGCGAATCGAATTCTTTTCAGATTGATGGGCTAGATATAACTGGTCCTCGGCTGGGCCGCCCTATAGTGCGCCCAAATCAGGAAATTTTTTCTGAAGTTGAAGTTTCGGGAATAGGCTCTCCTGCTGAGTACGGAAACTATACCGGAGCAATAGTTAATGTGGTGACCAAGTCAGGAGGAAATACATTTTCAGGAATTGTAGCGTACTACGGTCAATTTGCAAGCTTAACTGGTGACAACAATCCTGAGCCAGAGACCTGGGAATCTTGGACGCGCCACAAGTTTTTCGATGTTGCCTTCACTTTAGGCGGCCCCATAGTTAAAGATAAGCTTTGGTTTTTCGCTTCTGCTAATCTCACAAGTGATGATTACACAGGTTGGACGTCGGATCCGACATACCATAGCCCGGCAAGAGATGATAACTATTTTTTCAAACTGTCATCTCAGATAACCAACGCCCATAAGTTGACTGGCGCTTTCGCTTACAGGTATGACTTTTGGCAAAGTGTGCCAACCCCCTGGGTTATGCCGGAAGCCACCACGGAAGGGATAGGCAAGGTCCCTTATTGGAATCTTATGTATACCTGGATAATGAGTAATAATGCCTATCTTGAATTAAAAACTTCAGGATTTAGTCAGAAAACATCAACTCTTCCGCGACCCGATCTAGGAGGGGACCTCAGTATCCCCCAGCATTATGACTCTCTAACTGGTGTTTACACGCAGGGGATTTGGTGGCCCTCGGAGAGAAACTTTAGGAGAAATCAGGCTACTGGTGCCTTATCCTATTTTGCTGAAGATTTCCTTGGTGGAGACCACGATTTCAAAGTCGGAATACAATATAACAGATCATATGCGGGTACACTCGCCGGTTACCCCGGAGGCATACAGTATACGGATTATGGTGGGGAGTTCTATACTAAAACTGAACTAGATCCTTCCTATTATGGTGGCTTGGTTAACGGCCTCTCAGCATTTTTCGATGACTCCTGGAGTATTGGAGACCGATTGACTGTAAATTTGGGCTTAAGATATGACTACAGTAACGCTTCAATTCCATCGTATACGGTCATGGATGTCTGGACTAAGACCGACGGAAAGACCCCGGCGATTAAGGATATGGTCACATGGAATAGCCTTTCTCCTCGAATCGGATTAGCCTATCAGTTGACTTCCGATGGAAAAACCATTATTAAAGCCGGCTACAGACGTACCCAAGATCCCTATCATACTGGACACAATGATTGGCCAGGACCCAATGCTGGTGACTATTATGGCTACTGGTGGGACGGAACAGACTGGGTGAGATATTGGGGGGCTGGAGCGGGGGACAATTGGGCCCTACCACCTGAAGATCTAAAAGCTCCTTATTCCAGCATGTTCTCAATAGGCCTTGAGAGAGAGGTTTTCACCGATTTTTCTGTGGGTTTATCTGGAGTATACAAGGACCAGAAAAATGGGATAGCCTATTGGAACTCCAAGGGCATCTATGAAGTAGTCCCGATGGTTTCTCCGGATAATGGTCAAACCTATCAGATTTACAACCAGCTTAATCCAGGAGTGAATAAGTACGAGATAACCAATCCAGAAGGATTTGGACAGACATACAAGGGAGTAACCCTTCAGGTGAGAAAAAGATATTCAAATAATTGGCTACTTAATGCTTCTCTGACCCTGTCAAAATCTGAAGGTCTAACCACTTCCTCCAGAACTAATTCTGATCAGCAGTGGGTATTAACAACGTGGATGTATACGTCAGGAAAAGACCCTAACCATTGGATCAATGGAAGAGGTTTAATGTCAATGGATCGAAAGTGGGCCTTCAAGCTTCAGTTTGGCTACAACTTCCCGTGGGATATCTTAGCCAGTGTGAATTATCAGTTTTTGACAGGAAGACCATGGCAGCCATATGTCCGAGTCTATCCTGATCAAGGGGTGCAGTCTATTATTGCCGAACCGAGAAGTGATAAAAACAGAGTTGGCGAACGTAACATGCTGGATATTAGAGTGGCAAAAACCTTTAATTTTTTCAAAAGTGTCCGATTCAGTGTTATGGTTGATGTCTTTAATGCGTTAAATAGTAATACACCCACAGGCCTCTGGTCTTATAATACCTGGTCATGGTACTTCGGTGAAACTGGTTCGATTCCCACTCCACGAAGAGCACAGATAGGATTGAAACTGGAATTCTAATATCAAGCCAAAGGAATTCTCCCTTCCTTTCATATTGAGGGGAGGATTCCTTATTTCTGTTGATCGTCAAGGCAATGCTTGATTGCCAGGATTGAGTGTTCTCCACTGGGCGGCAAAGATCCATTTATCAATACTTTAACTAGTTATAAACAGTTATATTACCTATTCTAAGGAGGTAAAGAATGAATCGTAGATCATTTTTAAAATCTGTGGCTGCCACAGGAGCAAGCGCAGCCTTTCTGAATTCCGTTCCCGGGAGGGCAAAAGCAAAAAGCAACAGCTCTTCTACTGGCATAGTCGTCGACGGGCTTAACGGTTGCGTGCTCGATAAGGACTTTTTGGCTCGCGCGCGCAAAGGTGGGGTTCACTGCGTGGTCAAGGGCCTGAGCTTTGGCCGGGCGCATGATTTCGTGGCCAGAAACCCCAAGGATATTACGATCGCAACCACCGTCCGGGAAATCCGCGACGCCAAGGATAGTGGCAAGCTCGCCTTGGTTTTTGATAAGCAGATGGCCAACGATGTAAGTGATGCCATGAGAAAATCCAACTCATATCTTACGTTGACCTATCACCTACGCGCACAATATGAAGCGGGCCTGCGCATTCAGGGTATCTGTTACAACCTTAACAATCTTTTCGGCGGCGGCTGTATGGATCATAAGGTACCACTCACCCGGGCTGGCAGACGTCTGGTCGAGGAGATTCACCGGCTAAACATCATCCTTGACATTGGCGGGCATACTGGAGAGCAGACAAGTCTTGACGCCATCGCCATGTCAAAGGGCGTGCCCGTAGTAAACACTCACACCAATCCGGCTGCCCTCTGTGCTAACCCCCGCAATATCTCTGATCGGCTCGCTGTGGCAATTGCCAAGACTGGTGGAGTAATTGGTATTAGCACGATTAGTGACTTCCACAATCTCGACGCCACAACAATCCCGCCTAATGGTGCCAAGATCGAACAAGCCACGCTCAACATGCATCTGGACCACTATGATTACTTCAAGAAACTGGTTGGCGTTGATCATGTTGGAATGGGGACCGACCTCATCGTTGGATCGCACTCTGATGAAAAACCGTGGATCTCGGTTACCTTTCCTCCTGACGCGTCAGGTCCTGGCGTGATACTGCCGGTCAAGGATTTTGAAAGCCTCGATCAGCTTCCGAACCTGATTCGTGGCCTCAAGGGACGTGGCTGGAGTGCTTCCGAGCTAGACAAGGTACTTGGTGCCAACTGGCTGCGGGTCTATGAACGCGTCTGGGGAGCTTGATGAAAAGGATCGAGTTTTTCATATAGCTGTGGATCGGTTCTCCGATCTGACGATTTGCGTTCGGTCAGAACATTAACTCCAGAATCTTCGTGGAGAATAGTCTCAACGTGAAAGATGCTGTTTCGTCCAGGATGACAAAGGCAAACTGGAAACAGAGGCATTTTCTCTTAAGGATATTCATAATTTTTGACCATTATAATGATGTATACGGCAGGAAAAGACCCTAACGATTGGATCAATGCAGAGGGTTTAATGACAATGGATCGAACTTGGGTCTTCAAGCTTCAGCTCGCCTACAATTTCCCCTGGGATATCTTAGCCAGTGTGAATTATCAGCGTATGTCAGGAAGACCATATGCACTAATAGTCCGAGTCTATCCTGATTAAGGGAGAAGGAATATTCTTTCCGAACCAAAAAGTAACAAATTCAGACATCCTACACGTAGCACCCTGGATATTAGAGTGGCAAAAACCTTTAATCTTCACAAAAATTTCCGATTCAGTGTTATGGTTGATGTCTTTAATCTGTTCAATTATGATTATACATTAGGCTACGGCTCTTATAATGTATATCATTGGCGGCTACCTTGTACCTATTTCGATTCCCGCTCCATTAAGAGCACAGATAGGATTGAAACTGGAATTCTAGTTAGGTCGGAAAAATCTCCTCTTTTAATTGAAAGGGGAGTTTCTATATCTTTGTAGTATACCTACAGGAGGGAATCCTAATTCTTCAATAAATTCTAATCTATTATCTTTCGTTGATTAAAATTTACTGCTGGTTTCAAAGATCAATCATTAGTTGATCTTTTGATAATTAAAAAGATGAAGGGGTTGTAAGCATGAAAAAACTAACAGCTCTTGTATTCATTATTAACTTAATTCTTTCTGCATCCATTATTGAAGGGAAAGAGAAGAGGGAAATAAAAGCAGATGATCTTTACAATTTCAAGCAGATAAGTAATATTCAATTTTCACCTGACGGTAGATGGATTGCCTATGCTGTAACCGTTGCCGAAAGAGAAAGCGACAGTTATGACTCAGACATTTGGATGAGGCCAAGCAAGGGAGGTACTCCTATTAGGCTGTCTCATCACGAAAAAATGGACAGCAGCCCATGCTGGTCGCCAAATGGCAAGTATCTAGCTTTTCTGTCAGCGAGGAAAGGAAAAACACAAATTTGGTTATTTAATACCGTCGGTGGAGAGCCATACCAGCTAACGGATATGAGTAATGGTATCAGTAGCTTTGTCTGGTCTCCTGATAGCTCACAGGTTGCTTTCATTACGAAAGATCCCCACACCAAGAAAGAGAAGAAATCTGATGTAATCGTGCTTAACCGGCTGCAACACAAATTGGACGGAGTGGGCTATCTAGATAATAAACGACATCATATATGGATAATTCCAGTGAGGGGAGGGGTCCCGAGGAAACTTACTGACGGTCAGTATGATGAGCAGGGTATAAATTTCTCTCCAGATGGTAAGGAAATTCTCTTTGTTTCTAATCGAACAGAAGATCCTGATGCTAATCATAACACGGATATATGGGCCATAGATGTGAAGATTGGAAGAATAAGACAAATTACTGATGATGCCAAAACTGAATCTAATCCTAGTTGGTCGCATGATGGAGAATATATTGCCTATTTAATGTTTGAGGGTAATTTGGAGGGTAATAAAAAGAAGAGCTCCGTTTCTAACATCACATTCCTTTGGACAGTGCCTGCCAGAGGAGGAAAGCCAGTTAACCTTACCGTCGATCTGGATAGGAATGTAGTAGGTAGACCTTTATGGTCGCCGGATGATAGGTATCTATATTTTATTTTAGAAGACAGCGGAAATTGGCATCTCTGCCGTATTCCTTCCTCTGGAGGAAAAGTAGAGCGAATAATTGCTGGGGAACGTTCTGTATCCAATTCATGGCAGCAAGGTGGGGTTGCTATTTCACCTGATGGAAAATATCTTGCTTTTACTCTTGAAGATTCTCTCTCGCTGCCTGAGCTTTATATAACCGAAACCAGTGGTGAAGAATTGAAGCAACTGACTTTCATTAACAAGGAAATTTTGTCTGAGGTCAGGCTAAACAAGCCTGAGAACATCCATTACAAGAGCTTTGACGGACTGGAGATAGAGGGATGGGTGATGAATCCCCCAGATTTTCATCCAGGGAAGAAATATCCTTTGGTTTTAATGGTTCATGGTGGCCCTCTTGCCCAATACGGAACGGTCTTTAGCCATCAATTCCAGTTATTGGCAACCGAGGGATATGTCGTTCTTTACACCAATCCCCGGGGGAGTACCGGCTATGGTAATTCTTTTACTCTGGGAGTTACAGCGAATTGGGGAAATGAGGATTTAAAGGACGTTATGGCTGGTGTTGATTATGTAATAGAACAGGGGTACGTAGACCCTGAGCGAGTGGGAATTGGTGGATATAGCTATGGAGGGTGGATGACCAATTATGCCATAACTCGCACTGACCGTTTTAAGGCCGCCGTTTCCATGGCCAGTAGTGCTGACTATTTCAGTTGTTATGGCACAGACGATTCGTTCAAATGGTGGGAGGCTGAAATAGGCCTACCTTGGGACAAATCTGAGAATTATCGAAAACATTCTCCCATTTTTGATGCAAAGAAAATAAAAACGCCCACTCTCTTTATGTGTGGGCAAAATGATTATCGCTGCCCACTCCCCCAATCGGAGCAGATGTATCTCAGTCTAAAAAGGCTAGGGATTGAGACGGAATTGGTCATCTATCCGGGGGAGAGCCATGGTGGGAGTTGGAGACCAGACCATAAAATTGACATGCTGCAAAGGATTCTCAAGTGGTTCAACAAATATCTTCAGCCAAAAAAGAAGACAAGGTAAAAATAGACAATCGAGGATAGATAATAGAAAAAATTGATATGCACTTGAGATGACAAAAGGAATAATCAAAAACCAAGAAGCCACTTGACAATACACAACGGATCTTTAGAAAAAATATTTTTCAGAAAAAAAGGAGAGGGATTTATGTTTAACAAGAAATATCTTGCTTTAAGATCCATAATACCATCTATTCTTATTTTTCTTCTCGGGTTGGGGATTTCCTTTGCTCAGAAGGTTCCTCTTCCTGAAGAGATTCTTGGATTCAAGGTAGGGGCTGACTTTCATCTGGCAGACTACAATCAGGCCCTTGAGTATTTCAGAGCACTTGAGAAGTCTTCCCCTAGAATGAAGGTCTTTGAGATGGGGAAAACTGAGATGGGAAAGCCGATGATATACGCAGTTATCACTTCAGAGGACAACATGGCGAAGCTGGATCATTATAAGGAGATATCAAGAAAGCTAGCGCTCGTGAAAGGACTGACTGATGAGGAAGCCCGACGTCTGGCTGCTGAGGGAAAAGCAGTGGTTTGGATTAGCGTTGCTGTCCATGCCTGGGAATGCGCCACGGCTCAGCACGCCTTACAGCTAGCTTATGATCTTGTAGCATCTGAAGACCCTGAAACCCGCTTCATTCGTGACAATACCATCTTTCTTCTTGTTTTTGCCAATCCTGATGGAATGCAAATGCTGGCTGAGTGGTACCTTCCGAATTTGGGTACCCCATATGAAATGAGTCCTATGCCCTGGTTATACAACAAATATGTGGGTCACGATGACAATCGCGAGTTCTATATGTATAACATGGCTGAAACCAAGAACATGACTCGTACCATAAACCAGGAATGGTACCCAATAATTCTATATGACCATCACCAGACAGCTCCCGACCCGGCGAGAATCTGGATTCCACCCAATGGAGACCCGATCAATCCCAATATGCATCCCCTGATAACCCGAGGGATTAACCTGCTCGGCAGTACTATGGGATATGCTTTTGACAGGGAGGGAAAGCAAGGAGCTATCGCCAGGTTTGCGTTTGAATTCTGGCCTCCCTTCTTCTTGGATACGTTTGGCTACTACTTCCACATCATCTCAATCATGACGGAGACCTCTTTCTATGGCTATGCCACTCCCCACTTCTACACTCTGAATGATTTTCCAGAGGCGTATCGGGATTTCACTCCTTCAGTTTTTTATCCTAACCCTTGGAAAGGAGGCTGGTGGAGGATGAGCGATGCAGTAGAATATTGTCTAACGGCTTCCAAAGCTGTGTTACTTACAGCCGCCAAATATCGTGAAGAGTTTCTCTATGACAAATATCAAATGGGGAGAGATACGATTGCTCGGTTTCAGAATGAGCCACCCTATGCCTGGATAATACCGCAAGCCCAGTGGGATTCGCCTGTCGCCGCTCGCCTACTTAACAATATGATATTTTCTGGAATAAATGTTTATAAAGCTAAGGAGTCCTTTGTCTCTGATGGCATTTCCTACCCGGCGGGGACCTATATCATCCCTATGAACCAGCCCTTTGCCCTTTTTGTCAAGGCTGTCTTCGAGGAGCAAGCTTATCCCGACTTGACCAAGCACCCTACGATTTGGCAGGGAATAACCAGTCCGCAGAAGTTCCCTGATGCCTATCTTCCTCCTTATGATATGGTGGGATGGACTCTTTCCTACCAGATGGGGGTGAAAGTTTCAGCTGCCAATACTCCTTTAGAAGCGAGTCTGGAACCCCTGAAGGAGGTAGTCCCTCAAGCCGGAAGAGTAGAGAGTCGTGCGGGGTACGCCTATCTGATATCTCCCAAAAAGAACAACAGCTTCATAGCTGCTAACCGGATACTCAAGAAGGGAGGACAGATTCTTTGGGCTAAAGAGTCCTTCAGTTCTGGGGGGAAGAGCCATCCTCCTGGGACTCTGATTGTTCTCTCCAAGAGTGTCTCTAGGTCTTTTATGGACTCACTTGCCAGGGAGTTACATCTTACCATAGGGGGAACTGGGAATCGAGTTGCGGCCAAGACTTATAAGCTGATAGCGCCGAGGATTGCCCTTTACAAATCCTGGACAGCCAATATGGATGAGGGTTGGACACGTTGGCTTTTTGAGCAGTACGAGTTCCCTTTCACCAACATTCATGATGCTGAGGTAAGGGCTGGCGATTTGGGGAAGAGATATGATGTTCTTGTCATTCCTTCCATGTCTACCGATGCCATTGTCAATGGGCATAAACCAGGAACCATTCCCCCACAGTATGTCGGGGGGATAACCAATGCTGGTATTATGAACATAAAGAAGTTTGTTGATGGAGGTGGCACCCTGGTTACTTTGAGGCGAAGCTGTCTTTTCGCCTTAGATAAGCTGGGCTTGCCTGTGAATGATGCGCTTAAGGATCTCAAACCACCCAGTCCCTGGGGAGCTCCAGAACCAGCCAAGCCGGCAAAATTTGCCTGTCCCGGTTCCGTTCTAAGGATGGAGTTTAATTCCGAGCATCCGGTTGCCTACGGGATGCCCGAGGAAGCGCCTGGCATGTTCTACCAGAGCACAGCTTTTGACATCCTTTCCTCTTTCGAGGAGAAGATGCCTGTAGCCATTGCAAAGTTTTCAGGAGAGAATCTTCTTATGAGTGGTTATTTGAAGGGGGAGAAATTCCTTCATAAAAAAGCGGCAGCAGTGGATGTTCCTCTTGGTGAAGGGAAAGTGATTCTGTTGAGCCTTGGAGTTCAGAACAGGGCTACGCCTCACGGGACTTTTAAACTCCTGTTTAATTCCCTCTATTATGGCGCCGTAAAGTAAAGAACGCTCCTGAGTTTTCGATGTTTAAATAAGCTAAATAAAAGGAGAAGGAATTGCTTCTCAAATTGATCTGATTAACTTCTTCAGAAGGAAATGAGGTGGGACAAAAGAAAAAAGAATTTTATTTTAACATTTTAAAAAAATTTAAAATTATGGAGGTTTCAATGAAGAACTTAAGCCGACAAAAAAAAGTAACTCTTTTTGCTTTCATAGTAGTGGCGGTTTGCTTTCTGATGAATGGTACCCTTTTAGCGCAAAAGACAGGCTCTGTTTTCGATGTAGATGATTTTCTGGATATAAAAATTCCTTCATCAATAGCCTGGTCACCAGACGGAAAGCACATTGCCTACCAGGCTAGTGGTCCAAAAGGAAGTGACATATATCTTTACTCTCTAGAAAAAGGGATTTCCAAAAAACTGGTCTCAGGAATTCCTTACTATGATTATCTCCGGGCTTCTACAGAGCCTGAATTTCGCTGGACGTCAGATGGAAAACATATCATCTATACAACAGGCCAAGAGTATTACACTATCTCACTAGAAGGTGGCGAGCCCCAGTTGCTTATAAGTGGCTTGTTACTGGGAAAAATGCTGCGGCTTTCTCCTGATCAAAAGAACGTAAGCTTTCTCCGTGATGGAGATATTTGGGTTCAGTCTTTGGCCAAAGGAACTCCAAAAAGAATAACTCAGAGCCAGGGATTTTTAACTGAAGATAGACAGCGCTTCACTCGGCTCTATCAAGGGCTGCAATGGTCACCTGACGGGTCAAAAATAGCCTATCTCTCCCCCACTGAAACCAGTTATAAGATAGGGATGGTTTCAATAGAAGGAGGGGAAACTGCCTGGTTGATAACCGATGAAGATATATGGTCCTCTATTACACTTGCCTGGTCACCTGACAGTCAGAAAATTGCTGTCTCCCGGCTAAGCAGAGATTTTACACGCAAAGAACTTGAAGTCTACAGTATCTCAGAAGACAAAGTGTATACAATATGGAAGGATAAGGATGACAAATTCGTAAATTATGGAAACACTCCTTCCTTCAGAGTCCTCTGGTCGCCTGACAGCAGCCGAATCGCTTATCTCTCCAACCGCGATGGCTGGATGCATCTCTATGTAGCTAACGCAGAGGGGAAAGATGCGAGGCAACTGACTAAAGGTGATTATGATGTCTTCACCTACTTCTGGTCTGTCAATCAAAAAGAAATATTCTTGATATCAAACAAGGACAGGCGGCATCAAAGAATGATCTGGAGTATTCCTTCAAATGGAGGCCAGATGCGCCAGATCATAAAGAGGGAGGGAATATGTTTAGCGAGGGGATGTGCTATTCCCAGTCTCTCGCCTGACGGAAAATATCTTGCCTATACATTCAGTGGACCCAACGAGCCTCCTGGATTGTGGCTTTCTTCTATTTCCGGTAAGGCTGATTCCAAAAACCTGTATGTGTCTCTTCCAAAAAAGCTACGAAACAAAATTGAGACACACATGGAACCTGTAAGTTTCAAGAGTTCTGATGGACTCGTTATTCCAGCGGTTCTTCTTACTGCCAAGAATTTGAGTCGTAAGGAAAAGCATCCTGCCTTGGTACACATGTACGGAGGATGGGGACAGATGGCTCTCTCGGGATGGGGACTCGGCTTCAAGTCGATAATCTTGAACTATCTGGCACAAAAGGGATATGTCATTCTCTTTGTGGATCCAAGAGGAAGCGAAGGATATGGGGATGACTTTGTCAAGGCAGGGTATCTTGAAGGAGGCGGAAAACAGGTCGATGATCTGGCCGCAGGAGCAAACTACCTGAAAAATCTGGGATATGTCGAGCCTGAAGGGATCGGCATCTACGGACACAGCACTGGTGGATTTTTAACGGTGCAGACAATGGTTCAGGCCCCGGATGTATTTGCTGCAGGAATAACTCAGGCAGGAGTATACGACTGGGAAATCTGGAAATACAGCACCTATGTTTACATACGGTATGGTCATCCCGATAAGGAACCGAGTCTATACCGACAGCGCACCCCTGTTTATCATGTCGATAAGTTGAAAGGCGCACTCCTGGTCTTTAAAGGAACCAAAGATTACAATGAACCCATGAGTGATACATATAAATTTGTAAAAGCGCTGATTAAAGCGGACAAAGAATTTGAATTCATGGTTTATCCTGACGAACCGCACGGCTTGGTAAAGCCAGAAACAAAGAGGGATTTCATTAAGCGAGCAGAGAGATTCCTCGATAAATATTTGCGCAAGAAATATTAACAGATTGCACGAAGGGAAGGCACAGTCAAAGTTGCCTATTATTATAAAATTTAAAATTATGGAGGTTTCAATGAAGAACTTAAGCCGACAAAAAAAAGTAACTCTTTTTGCTTTCATAGTAGTGGCGGTTTGCTTTCTGATGAATGGTACCCTGTTAGCGCAAGGGGCCGCCGAGGCTCTCGGGGACGATTTCGACGTCCGCCTATTCCACCAGGCGGTGATCGGAAGCAGCGCCATGCCCTTGAAGGTCCTCGGTGAGCAGATCGACCGATTCATCGCGGGGGAGGACGTGGCCGCACGCCGGGTCTTGAAGATCGACGACTACGAGCGGTGGCGGCAGGTCACATCCCCGGGCATCTCCGACGATGGCACCTGGGTCACCTTCGGCTACCGCAGGCCGAACGCCTTCGACCCCGAGGTCGAGCTTCACGTCAAGTCTCTGCGGAATGGCAGGGAATACCAGATCCCCCAGGCGAGCGAGCCGCGCTTCTCTGACGATTCTCGCTGGGTGGCCTTCTTCATCGACCTGCCGTTCAATGAGGCGGAGAAGCTCCGAGCTGAGGGCAACCCCCGACCCCGCCAGGTGCGGCTGCTCGACCTCATTGGAGGAGAGG
>DRHQ01000062.1 GCA_011049545.1 Candidatus Aminicenantota bacterium
CAATTCACCCGTTTTTAGATGGAAATGGCAGAATTGGACGATTGCTCATAACTTTACAACTTATTTATTACGGCATATTAAAAAAACCCACACTGTATATCTCTGATTTTTTTGATAAACACCGAGATTCTTATTATGATTCTTTAATTTTAGCGCGTGCTTCTAACAATATTGAGCAGTGGATTAAGTTTTTTCTTTCTGGTGTGATTACCACAGCAAAAAACGGAAAAGAAACATTTGAACAGATTATCAAACTGCGAGGAGAATATGAGCAAACTATCATGACATTTGGACGCCGGGCGGAATTGGGTCAAAGGTTGCTCTTATATATGTTTTCCAAGCCCGTAGTGAATATTTCCCAAATAAGCAAGGAATTAAATATTGCGTTTAATACTGCCAACAGTATAATTCAACAATTTAGTCAGACTGGGATTGTAAAAGAGATTACTGACCTTTCCCGTAATCGCCTTTTTGTACTTTGGAATTACCTTGATTTATTCAAAAGATAGAAACCTTTATCTTGTTAAAATTTTTTTCGTTACAATAACGAAAACTAATTCTGTATAGCTCAAATAAAATGGTAATATGTCTAATCATTCGACATACTGAAAAAACGTGTCGAATATTCTACAAATATTCGATCTGAATAAGATAATATACATTTTGCAAACTAGTGTAAGTAATGAGTAATCAAGAGATTAGGAATTGTTGTGCTGTGAATTTTGTCCTGTTTTGTGCCAAAAAAGAGGCCATTTACTGCCTTTACATAAACATAATCGATTCATTCTTGACTTGACATTAACATTTGGATAAGCAATATAAATAATAGCATTTAGCTAACAAAAAAGGATGGTTAGGGAAGATTGCAATGGAGGATAAAATCTCTTTTAACTTAATGCTGGCTAGTCTCTCCCAATTGTTTGGAGAAAAAATAGCTTTGCAACCTAAGAAAAATAGAAAAAAATGAAAAAATCGATTGTTTTTATATCATTATTTCTCTTATTTTCTGTTTATCTTTTATCTGCAAGGAGAGCGCTCATTATTGGAATTGATCACTATAAGTATAATGATATATATGGAGGGAAACTCGATCTTAGAGGTTGTACGAATGACGCGCTTGATATTAAAAACATCTTAATAGAGAAATTCGATTTTAAAGAAACTGAAATGCGCCTTCTTTTAAATCAAGATGCTACTAAAGAGTCAATACTGGAAGGATTTCAATGGCTAGTTCGAGAAACAAAACCTCAAGACTGGGTAGTTTTTAGTTTTTCGGGCCATGGTAAACAGATTCAAGATTTAAATGGGGATGAAGAAGATGGCCTTGATGAATGTATCTGTCCTTATGACGTAGAGCCAAGATATCTTTTAAACCTAATATCAGATGATGATATTAATCAGTTTATCATTAAGCTGAAGGACCGCCGTGCTTTTTTTCTTTTTGACTCCTGTCATTCTGGCACAATAAAGCGAGGAATTTCACCCGAAGCAAATGGGATAAACAAAGAAGGATATTTTGCTCGTATTCTCCCTTCTCCTGACTTGTTAGAGGAAGAATCACAGTATCGTGGGAAACAAACCCATAAATATTACGCCGAGTCAACAAAAGATGTTAAATCTGGAGTTGATTTTGCTCAAGGCAAAGGTGAGATTTTAGTATTCTCTGCATCAGCTCCCCATCAGGTTGCAATCCCTATAAACATAAATAGTGATCATCCAAATGGAGCAATGACATATTCAGTTTTAAAAGGACTTGAAGGAGGAGCTGATAAGAATAATGATGATGTAATTACATATCGGGAACTACTTCAGTTTTCAAGAGATTATTTGAAAGGTTTAAAATTGAAACAGGAACCTCAGATTGATGCGGAACCTGGAAAAATCGACAAGCCGATATTCTTCCTCACTCCCCAGGCTGAGTTATCAAACCTAATTAATTCATCCAGCTCGTTTAGCATAAATCTCAGGTTATTTGGAGGAACCTCGAATAAAATTAAACTGAAAGATCATGTTGAATTTTATGTTGACAGTGAAAAAAGCGGTTACCTTTATCTCTTTGCAATATCTGTTGATGGAGAAGTATGTTGCCTTCTTCCCAATCTTTACCAGAAGGACAATCATATAGAAGCGAGGGAAGGGATTATAATACCTCCATTTGATGGAAAATTTTCCATAGAAACTGTTGAACCTCTTGGAAAAATGAGGACATTAGCAATTGTCGCAAAGAGACCGCTTGACTTGGCCAGGTTTTGCGGTAGCAGAGAAGATGAATTATTACATACACTTGGAAGTGATGAACTTAAAGAACTAGTTCGTTCCACTCGAGGGATAGCAAGAGTTCTTTCGCAAGCTGAGTGGGCAGCCGCCGTTCTTGAAATATATATTGTTAAATAGTATTTAAATTAATGTTTTTAATTAGAAATTTTATAAATATGGTTTGGAGGCTAAAATGAAAAAAGGTGTCCCTATTATTTTATTAATATTTCTAATTTCAACCTGCCTTTTCTCCCAACAGAGGAGTTTTAAAGTTGTCGCAAAGTCTAATACCGGGGAAACAGTAAATCTTTATAAGGACTTGTATGCGTTGGTGATAGGAGTATCAGATTACCAATATGGATGGCCTGATCTTCCTAATGCTGTCCGTGATGCTGACGAGATAGGAGATGTATTATCAGATCTAGGTTTTAAAGTGACAAGAGTAAAAGATCCTACCAAAAATGAGCTCATGACGGCGTTTGATGATTTTATTTTTAATGTCGGTCAGGGGAAAGATAATTGTCTGGTGATATTTTTTGCTGGACACGGCCATACTGAAAAATTGGCTTATGGAGAAGACATGGGATACATAGTTCCAAGGGATGCACCAAATCCTGATGAAGATATGTCAGGTTTTAAATTTAAAGCTATCGACATGCACACTGTTGAGGCTTACGCAAGGAGAATAGAAGCTAAACATGCATTATTTCTATTTGACAGCTGCTTCTCAGGGGCAATTTTTAACATATCGAGGGCAAAACCGCCACTATACATTAGCTATAAAACAGCAAGACCCGTGAGGCAATTTATCACAGCTGGAGGAGCAGATGAGCCAGTTCCAGATAACAGCATATTTAAAAGGCAGTTCATAGAAGCTCTTCAAGGCGAAGCTGACCGTAATGAGGATGGTTATGTAACGGGAACAGAACTTGGAGAATTTCTGCAGGAGAAGGTAGTTGTATATTCACGCGAGGCCCAGCATCCTCAATATGGTAAGATTCGTGATCCAAGTCTTGATAAAGGAGATTTCGTTTTTCAGCTGAGGAGCAAGCCAGATGAAACAATACAATACAAGCCAGATGAAACAATACAATACAAGCCAGATGAAACAATACAATACAAGCCAGATGAAACAATACAATACAAGCCAGATGAAACAAAACAAGAAATAGGTTATGGATATTTAATAATCAGTTCTTACCCTCCTACTGAAGTAGAAATAGATGAGAGGCGTTATAGAGTAGCCCCGCCTCTAATTGAGATCAGATTGCTTGCAGGAAGACACACAATAAAGTTTTTTAATAAGGAACTAAGGATTGAAAAAACAATAGTGATTGAGCTTTTAAAAGGCGAAAGAAAAAGAATTCATGAAAGGTTTAATTAAGATAGAAAGACCTGAGTAAAGGATAGCAAGAAAATGAATCATGATATTTTCCAATCTAAACTATTGATCATTAGTGTCATTTTTCTTTTCATTCTTCTTATTTCTTCAGATGTATTGCCGAAGAATAATGTTTCTGCCCAGCGCGATGTTGATAGATTAATTCGAGAAGGGAAAGATTTATACAAAAATGGAGAGTACCGAGAAGCAATAGTAAAATTCTTAGAAGCAAAGGACTTAGCTCGAACAAGAGAAGAGATTTCCGAAGTTTATTTCAATCTTTCCACGGCCTATTATGCCAGTAACCAGAGTGTCGAGGCAAAACAGCATCTCCAGAAATCACTTGAAACTCTGCCTGAAAGAACAATTGATGCTAGGTATTATTCCGCGGATTTTGTGGAGATGTTTAACGAGACGAAGGCAGAATCTATAAAACTTAAAGAGAAAGAAAAAAGGCCTATTGTAAAGGCAAAGCCTGCAGTAGAGAAGAAGGTAAAGAAGGGTGGTGGAGGATTACTTATAATATTAGGAGTGCTGGTACTAGGTGGAGGGGCAGCAGCATTCTTGTTGGGGGGGAAGGGTAGTGATGGAGGCGGTAACGGTAATGGAACTCCGGCTGCCGTATATGGCAGTATTCAGGTGCTTTCCTCACCAACAGGAGCACAGGTATTTCTTGATGGAAGCGATACAGGGAGTACAACTAATACCACATTAACCAATGTATCTCCCGGGAGTCATACTGTAGATCTGGTTATGGAAGGATATGAAGATGATCAGGTTTTTGTCTCAGTAACAGCCGGGCAAACAGCAACGGTTAGTGTAACACTCACAGAACCAACCATAACAGTGCTCGAGTTGCCAATCGGTACTGTTTGGACAACGGGAGAAGGAGTAGAGATAAAGTGGGGAGTCAGCGGGTCAGGAGCTTCTCAGGCTGTTGTGAGTACAGGTGCCGGATTAGATCCTTTAATAAATCAAGGAGGAAGAGCATTATCTCGGTTTCAAAGAAGATCTTTTCAGGAGAGGCGTTTTCTGCGAAGTGCCCTAAAGGAGAGAAGAAGCTCAGAGGATGTAGATTCATATGGAAATCGGGGAATGCTCTCAAGTAACACATCCGAACCTCAAGGTATTTCAGGAGAGATTTCTTCCTCTGTAAAAGAAGGTGATATTGTTCATGAAAGAGCAAAAGATATAAGGGATATAAAGAGAAACAGCAGAGTTGGAATAATAAATGCCCCTGTTGTTCCGCAGATATCTAGTGGTAAATTCAGGCCATCAGGGGATATAAGAGTGTTAGGTTTGTCAAATGTGAAGATTGATTTGTACAAAGGGAGTACCTTTAATCAAACAATTGTATCGAGCACAGAGAATGACGGCTCATATCTATGGACAGTGGACCCGTCTCTTGCAGATGGGACAGACTATAAAGTAAGAATCTTAAGTACCAGCGATTCCAGTGTGTACGGAGAGAGTGATGCATTTGAAATTAATTCTGTCGACATAAGCGAAGCAGTTGATAATTCTGATTTAGCTTGGAGTACAGGCGGAGATGCTGATTGGTTTGGGCAGGCAGGCTCTTACTACTATGATGGTGATGCATTGCAGAGCGGTGCGGTATCTGATAGTCAGCTGTCATATGTCCAAACCACAGTTACAGGGGGGCCGGGGAGTCTAAATTTCTATTGGAAAGTCTCTTCGGAAAATACATTTGATAATTTAACCTTCTATGTAGATGGTGTGGAAGTGCCAAATTATCAGATTAGCGGAGAGGTGGATTGGGAGCAAAAAACTTACTCAATTGGCGGGGGATCGTATCTTGTAAAGTGGGAATATAAAAAAGATTCCTCACTAAGTTCTGGATCGGATTGTGGATGGTTAGATAAAGTAGAGCTCATACTGGACAACACTATAACAATAACAAATCCCACAAGCAGCACTACCTGGACCAAGGGGAATCCAGCTGATATCACCTGGACCTCTACAGGATCGATCACTAATGTAAAAATTGATCTATATAAAGGAATCACCTTGCAGGAAACGATTATATCAAGCACAGCGAATGATGGGACATATACATGGGCTACAGTGAATTCAGCTCTAGCGGATGGTACAGATTATAAAGTGAGGGTATCGAGCACCACTGATTCCGGGCTTTATGATGAGAGTGATGCATTCACAATTGAGGGAAATTCTATAACCGTTACTGAACCCACAAGCAGCACATCTTGGACCCAGGGGAATCCAGCTAATATCACCTGGACCTCTACAGGATCGATCACTAATGTAAAAATTGATCTATATAAAGGAATCACCTTGCAGGAAACGATTATATCAAGCACAGCGAATGATGGGACATATACATGGGCACAAGTGAATTCAACTCTAGCGGATGGTACAGATTATAAAGTGAGGGTATCGAGCACCACTGATTCCGGGGTTTATGATGAGAGTGATGCCTTCACAATTGAGGGAAGGTCTATAACGGTGACATCTCCAACAAGTGCTGATATTTGGAGCACAGGTCAGTTAGTAAACGTCACCTGGACGTCTTCAGGTGCAGTCAGCAATTACGTAGATCTTGATGTATACAAGGGAACTACCCTAGTTGGGTATGCATCTTCTATAGATAATGATGGAATTTTTTCATGGTTAGTGGATTCATTCTATGTAGAAGGGACAGATTACAAAATAAGAATTTCAGATGATACTGATGCGAGTATTTATGGTGAAAGTGGCATTTTTACTTTAAATCATGGTTATGAATATGTCCATCAATGGGGTAGTTATGGAAGTGTAGATGCTCTGTTTGATGATCCTTGCGATGTGGCAGTAGACAGTTCTGGTAATGTGTATGTGACTGATAGTACTAATCACCGCATCCAGAAATTCACATCTGATGGGACTTTTTTGATAAATTGGGGCAGCAATGGAAGTGGAGATGGCCAGTTTAGCTTTCCTTATGGAGTAGCAGTGGACAGTTCTAATTATGTATATGTGGTTGATTATGGTAATCACCGTGTCCAGAAATTCACATCTGGTGGGACGTATGTAACCCAATGGGGCAGCAATGGAAGTGGAGATGGCCAGTTTTTTTATCCTCAAGGGATAGCGGTAGACAATATTGGTTATGTGTATGTTTGTGATGCTGGTAATGACCGAATGCAGAAATTTACATCAACTGGATTGTTTGTGATAAAATGGGGCAGCTATGGAAGTGGAGATGGGCAATTTAACTATTCAACTGGAATAGCGGTAGACAGTAATCGTTATGTATATGTGGCTGATCAAGGCAATAACCGAATCCAGAAATTTTATTCTGATGGGACGTTTGCGACAAAATGGGGCAGCTATGGAAGTGGAGATGGGCAGTTTGACTATCCCACTGGAATAGCGGTAGACAGTTCTAATAATGTATATGTGTCTGATAGTTTTAATGACCGCATCCAGAAATTCAGACCTGATGGGACGTGGGTAACAAAATGGGGCAGCTTTGGAAGTTTAGATGGCGAGTTTAATTGGCCTGAGGGGCTAACAGTAGACAGTTTCGGTTATGTATATGTGTCTGATTTTTATAATTACCGCATCCAGAAATTCCAGGCAATTGATACAAGCTCTAGCTTATCTCTTAATAGTCCCAGGATCATAAAAAGTTATTTAGGTCCGATTAAAAGCTCTAAAACAAGACCTAATAAAAGCAGAACTCCTCTTACAAGAAGACCAAGAAATAAGAAATAGAAAAAATAGAAGAAGTGAAAAGAAGTAATAAAGCTGTTATTTCTTTAATTGCCATAATTTTTTTGTGTATTGCTTGTTTTGGGCAAGAGCAAAAGCCTAAAGAACAATCTAAGCTAGATAATAAATTTACCTCGCTACAAAAATCACTCCTAATCCCAGGCTGGGGACAGCTAGCAGAAAAGAGATATCTGGAAAGTGCCTTATTTTTATCAGCAGAAATATTTTGTATCTATAAGATATTTTCAAATAACCACAAAAGTAATGATTATTATGGCCTTTACAAGACAGCAGATAATACCACTGATGCCGTTAGTTACAGAGATTTAACAGAAAAATATGATATCAGGAGGAATAAGTTTTTACTTGCTGCTGCAGGCATCTGGATTATAAATTTGATTGATATTTATATTATTGTTAAAAAGAAAGAGAAAAAGAGTAGAAACCTCAAATTAAAATTAGAACACAATGAAAACAAAACTCTCTTTTTTACTATATCTTATAGTTTTTAGTCTTTTCCTTCAGCCTTCCTGTCAGGACCGTCTTTTTGACAATCCCTATGATCCTCTGGCGGGAGAGATTGTCTTTGAGGTGGTCAGCACAATTTCAACTCCTTCTTATGTGCCTTTGGGCCTTTGCTGGGACGGCAGTACCATATGGAGCGTTGATGGCTATAATGATACTCTTTACAGCCTGAATCGGTTAAGTGGAGCTCAGGTACGAGCCTTAACCTCTCCTCTGCAGGCAACAACAGGTGTAGCCTACGATGGCCGGGACCTCTGGGTGTGCAGTGAATCGTATGTTGATATATATAAAATAAATATATTAAACGGGGAGGTCCAGAAGAGACTCAATCTGCAGAGAGGATCTTTTACTGCCATTGAATACGGTCTGGGCTCGTTATGGTTAGCAGACTATCAATCGAACAAGATACTAAGGATTGACCCGGAAACAGGGGAGATAATATCCTCTTTTCCCAACCCTGGTATTCTGGTGGACGGTTTAACTTTTGCTGGGGGCAGTTTCTGGATATCTGATTCTTCAAACCTTACAATCTACGAATTAACAACTGAGGGAAGTGTTTTAAGGACCTTTCTCTCCCCCGGGCAGTCACCACGAGGGCTGACCTTTGATGGACATTATTTATGGAATGTGGACGGAAGTGGAAAAATTTATCAGTTGAGCTTTAGAGAGTGAGTAAACAGAAAAAAATTCCATTAATTCTGATATTTTTCTTTGTTTTATCTCCATTTTTATTAGCTTCAGAGAAAATACTAATAAATTTAGAAGGAAACTATTTAGCTTATAGTTATGATTATCGTCAGATTTATGGAGAAAATGTTAAATTCGAGTTTTCTTTATATGAGGTTTCTTGCCAGTACATAAAGATAGATGTGGCTTCCCGGACTTTTTATGCATATGGGAATATTGTTTTAAAAAAGGAAAATGAGATAATTTCAGGTGATGAGTTTTTATTTGATCCTAAAAAAAATATTGGAAAACTTATCAGTTATAAAGAAGGTGTTGAAATTAAAAAAATAGGAGATGAAGGCAGTGAGATTGCTCTCTCTAAAAACAATATTCTGGATGAGTTAAGTTTATCGAAAATTAAAAAATCATTCATTTATTTTACCGGGAAATTATTTCAGATAAATAAAAATTTTGAAATCTATGGATTCAATGTGGGGCTTTATTTAGAGGGCATAGAGTCAATAGGATTTAAAAAATTTAAATTATCCGGAGGGTTTCATCAAAGAAGAAACGGGATTTCCTTAAATAGAATTTGGTATACAAGGTCCCAGGGCATAATAGGTAGATTAAGTTATTTATATGAAAAAGAGAAAAAGATTAACACTATAACCCAGCTCAATTATGAAGAACATTCTGTTTTAAAGGACTATTCCGGGCTTAAGCGGCAGATAGATGTAATGAGCTCAACAACCATAAATTTTAATGAAAATTTAAATCTTGGCCTGACAGGGAACTATAATTCTGGTGGCCTGTGGAATACACGCTTATGGCTAAATAAGAAATGGAGCAACAAGGTTAATACACAGGTAGACGTTCTTTACAACAAGCCAATAAACCTTCAAGGAGAAGCATGGGTTGGTTTTCAGTCAAACATAAACGCGAATAAATTTGGAAATATTTCTTTTGTAGGCAAATACGGAATTCAAAATCAGGTGTTAAGCAATATTTCATATAGAAATACTTTTTTAAAGAAGATTAATTTTCTTTTATCTTCATCCTATTCAAAAGTAAAAATAGGAAGAAATGGCGATTACTCAAAAATATTCTCTGGAGGAATTAATCTTTCATATAGTTCCCGGATATTTAATCTTTCCACGGACTATTATTTGAATTATGACCTTTTTGGGGACCAGCTCTTATCACAGCCGCAGCTAAGATTAGGGCTAAATCCCTTTAATTTTTTTGGAGGCTTATTATCAGCCAGTATCTATAATATATTTATTTACAATAATTTGAATAAAGGGGAAATTCATGAGGACAATTACAGTAATAATACAGTATTCAACCTGTCAACTAAACCTATTTTTGTCCAGAAAAGTTTCAGTTTGAATTTCAACATTGCTTTAGAGCAGTTTGTTGAGAAGGAAGGCAGAAATTTTACTTCCGGTGGATTTATTGTAAATGCTAATAAAGGTTTAATAAAAGGAGTTTCTGTTGGGGGATTATATAATATTCAATCGCGGAGAAAAACTAAGTCATGGCTAATCGAAGGGACAACCAGCCAGAACTTAAGCGCTGTCTTAAAAGTAAATCCCTCAAAAAGATTAAATGGGTGGGTTTCTTTTTCCTTCGATCCAAAAAATAGCACCTGGAGGCAGTCGTTTGTAGATGTTTCAATCGAATTATTTAGAAATTGGAAATTTCACTCATTACTCAATTATGACTTTATTTTAAAAAAAATAAATAACGTTGATTTATATATAATCAGGGAAGCCGGTCAGTTTCAGTTAAGGTTTGTCTGGCGGAGCCTTTCAAAGCAATTTATGGTGGAACTGGTTCCAAGATGAAAAGAAATATAATAATTGTGATTTTACTCATGTTATCCAGTTTTTTTGGAAGCTGTATTACTCTTAGACCCAAACACATTTTTCCTCCTGATAACCAGGTTGAAGGTATTCATTTATGCAAAGGAATGGAAGATAGCGGAGATTTACTTAAGCCTGTGGATATTCAATCCGATTTCACTTCTAAAGACGATCATATAAACTGTTTTATAAAATTAAAAGATGTTTCAATAAAGATACGCCTCAGATGGAAATGGTATTCTCCTGATAAAAAAATGTTCAGGGATACCGGCGATATAATAGTAAATCAGAATGAGGAATATCTTGGAGTTGTGACAGCGTATGATATGCTCCAGCTTACTCCCGAAAGTAAGAATGAAGGACAGTGGACAGTTGTTGTTTTTATGAATGATAAATTTATTGGGAGAAAAACGTTTCAGGTAAGACCTCTTAAGTTGAGCTAAGACTTTTTATTTCTCAAAAATATTCCATTATAAATCAATCCCAAATGGATCGATGTTGAATAGCTTTCAGGTTATAATCAAAAGTTGAAGGCAATTATTGATATTATGAGAGGGCAGGTACATGTGTTCGTTAAATTGACATACAATTTTTCCTATGCTATTTATTTGAGGGATATAAAGAAAAATTATAGGAACCTGGGGAGAGCTACACATCAATAATGCGTATCCCGTATATAGAGCTTTCTTTTATCAAAAAGCTATTGCTGTGATCAGGAAATAAAAATTAAGGTACTTTTTTCATGAAGGAATGTGAAGCATGCGGCAAATGTCTGGATGATAGCCAGACTAATTGCCCTTGTGGTGGGTCCTCTTTGGATGTTCATCTGAATGGCTCCTCAATTATAGATGGCAAATACCTCCTGGAGCGCTGCCTGGGCAGGGGAGGGATGGGTGCTGTTTACAAGGCGCAGCACATTGAACTCCAAAAATTCTTTGCATTGAAGCTTATCAAGCATTCAATTGTTGCAGATCCCTCATATCTTGCTCGTTTTCGAACCGAGGCAAAAGCACTAGGAAAACTTGAGCATCCGAATATCATTCAGGTTACCGACTACGGGATAGACTCCAGAGGCGACGGCATACCATATCTGGTGATGGAATACCTAGAGGGAGACACAATGCTCAATCGTTTTCGTAAAGAAGGTTTTCTGGAGCTTGAGCAGGTTTTTCCCATCTTGAAGTCAATTGCAAGCGCCATAGATTATGCCCACACCTGCGGTATTCTTCACCGTGACCTTCACTTAAAAAACGTTTTTCTAGTGCACGATTTTTCCGGTAAGCCACAGGTCAAGATTTTGGATTTTGGGCTTGCCCGGATCACAAGTGAGAATACATTAAGAAAAGAAGAGAAAATCCCTCGTAAGCCAATACCTCATATTGATAAAGTGTCTGAGACAGATGAAACAAGAACATATATTATGCAAGAAAACGGGGCAGACGATCTGACTCTGGAGGAGACCATTCCCGTATCTTTATCAGAAGAATCCAAGACAGATAACGTTAGCAGATTGACTCAACGGGGCACAGTCATGGGAACTCCCGGTTATATTCCGCCTGAGCTCTTTAGAGGGGTTAGTGCAACAACTGCATCTGATATATATTCTTTTGGTGTTCTGATTTATGAGGCTCTCGTCAGGCAGAAGCCTTATGGAAGCTCAATGAACCTGGAGGATATGCCTGAAACGCCACCAATTCCCTCAACATTACAGGACACTGTTCCCAGGGAACTGGATGAGGCAATAATTCTCCCCATCCAAAAAGAGCCGGAAAAACGACCCAAAAAAGCAATGGATGTTGTTCGTAATATTCAAAATGCTTTTGACGGGTATCGATACCGGATGTGGCGAATCAATGAGGTGCCAAAACGGATACAAATAGCAGGGGTGTTAACGCTTGCTTTTGTTTTACTTTTTTTATTGCTTTCGAACCTGACGACATTCCGAAATATTGAAAACTATCTGGTGGACCTTCATTTCCAGCTGATGCCGCTACATCCTCCTGATGATCGGATATTGATTGTTTCAGAAGATGAAGCAACGCTGGAGGCAGATCGCACGCCATTTGCGGATAAGGCAGATGAAGTGGGTCTTCTTCTCCAGAAAGTGATGGATGCCGGAGCCAGAGGTGTTGCCATTGATTTTATCCTGCCGGAAAGATGGAATAAGTCAGAAAATTTTGCAAAACTTGTACTTAGAAATCAGGGGAAATTAATACTTGCCAGTTATATCAGGAAAGACAGCAGCATTATAGGAATGGAGTGTATCGGAGGGCTTATAATGGCTGGCCTGGGATCAATGGAGCGCGCCCAGGAACTTTTTGGATTTCTGAACATGCAGCCAGACACTGATGGTTATATTCGTCACACCCAATTAGGACTCCTTAACCAGGATGGACAAAGTATGTATTCTATGCCTGCAAGAGCCTTTCAGATTCTGGCTGGCAGTGATATCCCCCGGGAGCGGGCTTTACGGCGTTTATTAATTGACTATTCGATAGACCGGACCAAATTTCAGAGATTGTCATGGAAAGATCTTCCATTGTCTCTAAATGATAATCCTGACATGTTTCGGGACAAAATAGTTCTGGTCGGAGGAGAATACGAGGGATCACAAGATTTTCACAGGGTTCCTTTCAGGTCGGGTTTGAGCAATGAGGAGATTTCAGGACTTACTATTCATGCCTTAACAATTAACACACTCTTATTGGATAACCTCGTCCAAAATGTCAGTAGATCATGGGTTTTACTACCAATGGCAGTTGTTATGATGTTTTTTTCGGCGGCCTTTCTTATCCGGCGCAGGGTATTTTTTCCTCTTATTATCCTTGTATTAATTTTAATAGGATATATCTTAATTGTTTATTTCTTGTTCATATGGAATCGACTGTTGCTTCCAGTGGGAGTGCCGCTTATAACTTTAATAATTGTTTTGCTGCCGATTATATTTATACGGCGCAAGATTACTTTTATATCGAAACCTTCGATGGAGGTACAGGAAAAATGAAAAAATGGGGAAGAAACATGGGTTTGGTAGCTATCATTTTTCTTTTCATTATGGGATGCCTTTCTTTGGGATATTCGTCTGATACTGAAGAAAAAGTAGCTATAGTATGCTTTTCGGAAGGGAAAGCATGGCTCACTGAACCTGGTGAGAGAGAACGGAGTGAAATTAATCTTTTTGATTGGATAAAAATTGGAACTGTCATTCAAACAGAACTTGAAGCCAAGGTGGTTATCGCCTTTTCCACCGGTGACCGATACGAACTCAGGGGAAAGACGAAAGCAACTGTGGGTCAGGAGGGATTTATTTCCTCCTCTGGAACGCTGAACAAATTAGAGTCAGTGCCTGTAATGCCACAAATCGCAGCTATTTCCCAGGAAGCCAGTCCTGGAAGCAGGTTGGGTGGTATCCGGCTGAGAGGTCCAAAAGGATCAATTTCAAAATTCTATCCAAGTAAAGGAACGACGTTGCTTGCCGAAGAAGCGGTTTTAACTTTTGAGCCTATCTATGGGGTAAAAAAATACAAGGTTGAAATCAAAGACGAATGGGGAAATAAGATCTTTTCTATAGAAACAGGTTCTACAAAGATTGCTACTTACCCGAGCGTACTCAAGTCTGGTGCAAATTATTCCTGGAAAGTGTGGATACTGGAGAAAAGGGAGCCTTCCATATTGTCTGAAGCAGTTTTTTCAACTGTCAGCGAGGAGAATACCCGGGCCAGAAACGCCTTTAAAGCACAAGCATATCAATCAAAAGATGGGATAAAGCTTCTGCTTCTTGCTCAACTGGATATGGCTTTGGGGCTTTGGAAAGAAGCCTGTGAGACGTTAAATGACGCCCTGGCTCTCTTCCCAGATAATGAGGAAATAAAAAGTGCCATGTTCCAGATTGGCTGTAAATAAATAATCATATAAATGCATGAATGGGGCCAGGTCTTGCTTTTTGCCTCGTAAAAGCAAAAAACAAGACCTGATTCCACCAAGGGCATGTGATTGACCATGCTATTTCATTGTGATATAAGTGATTGAGCGTGTCAGTAAACAGAATCTGAATAAAAAAGGATTAAGATAAATGAAACCAAAATATTTGTTTTTAATTATCTTGCTTATTTTTGGAATATCATCCAATGTCTATGCAGTATCTTACTGGGTGATACAAAAAAATACACAGCGTCTTTTACATATCCAAAAGGATGCCGATAAAGTAACAATAGTCGAATCGTATACTGTTATTGACTCCCAGGCAGATTATGCTGTTAATCCAAAAGATAACACATGCTGGGTTACATCAGCTTTTCAGGGACAGGTAAGGCGCTATGGCAAAGCTGAGCCAATTGTCGTAAGCAGTTTTGGTGCTCCAATGTCGCTTGCTTTAGATGCTGAAAGACAGATTATGTGGGTTGCAGATGGGGCTTTGAACAAGATTGTTAAGATGAGGCTTGATGACGGTACATTGGAGAAGCATGTACAGCTTAGTACACCATCGAGAAGCATAGCTTCAAGAGCAGATGGAGGTTTATGGATAGCAACAAAATATGGATTGATTGTACTTAACTCTGACGGAGAGGTAATAAAGGAATTCGAGCGAAAAGCTAAATATCTATCATCTGGCCCTGGGAAAAACTCTGTTTGGTTAGTAAATCCTGTTGACAATAATATTATGCATCTGGACGGAGATGGAAACATACTGGCAGAGGGCAAATTGAAAACTCTTTCTGGGCTTATTGCTACTAAAGATGGAGGCTGTGTATTGCTGGGAAGGGAGGTTGTATTCCAATTAGACGCTGATGGAGATCTTATCGGCACAATGCAAGGATTAGACCATCCATCCCGCATTGTTTATCAACCAGAGGATGAAAGCGTATGGATTTTACACTCTAGAGACAGCCAGCTTGTACAACTACCTATGAAAACAGGACAGAAACCATTAACTGTTATTGCTGGATTGGGAAGAGGCAATCTCAGGGTTGAACCTGCCGAAAAAATTCAGTGGATATCTGAAGCCATAGAACCTGAGAGTCAGCAACCTGAAACGCCAGAAGAAGAAAAACCACTTGAAAAGATTAAGGTCCCAGAGAAGATTGAGCCTGAGAAAAAGGATACGACCAAGCCTGAAGTTGTGCCCGAGAAAAAAGATGCGATTAAGCCTGAAACTGAGCCTGAGAAAAAGGATACGACCAAGCCTAAAGTTGAACCTGAAAAAAAAGAATCAGCCGTGAAGCCTGAAAAACAAGAGCTTAAAGAGATGCCCAAGCCAACTGTTGTACCTGCGCCAACTACTTCTACACTCCTATCCGAGCCTCCAAAGTTTAAAGATGGCGGTGTCATGCTTGCTAGACTTCATGAAGGTCTAAGTTCTACACGTTTAAAAAATGTTCCCCAGGCCCTCGGAAGAAGGTATGTCTGGAATTTTGAAGGTGCGACCTTTACTCTGCTTTTAGGGCTTTCAGTAGAAGTATACAACAGTTATACAAACAGAGGACGTGCAGAATGGGTGGAAATGCTTGCAGAAGGCGTTCATGCTGCAAAGCCTATTGCTGAAGAGTTCAAAAAGCTTGCAAAAAAACACAACTGGAATGCCGAACAAATCGCCAATTTTGTTCTCTCTTTTGTGCAATGTCTTCCTTACACAGTCGATGATGTAAGCACAGGAATAGATGAATTTCCACGCTTTTCCATAGAAACACTGGTCGCTGGAGGTGGAGACTGCGAAGATACTACAATCCTGGCTGGAAGCATTTTTTTAGTTTTAGGTTATGATATTGTATGTTTAAATCCCAAAGGACATCTTGCTCTTGGGATAGAAGGTAAATTCCCTGGTTCCTACTATAAACACAATGGAAAACGATACCATTATTCAGAGACAACCGGCACAGGTTGGGAAATCGGGAATTTGCCAGAAGTTTACCGAGGAGTTTCCGTTACTATCTATGAAATTCCAAAGAAATTAACTAAATAAAAAGGAGGATTGTACATGAAACAAACAGGTACGCTTTTGACTTTTTTATTAGCTTCATTGATTCTTTTAACCAGTTGCGCGTCAGCCCCCACGGCACCTAAAACTACTGAGGTTATTGTTCCCAGTTGGTATAGCACCCCACCCGTAGACGCAAATTATCTCTTTGTCCCGGCAACAGCACTATCACAAGATCTTCAGCATGCTGTGAACACTGCAAAAGAGGAAGCACGTGTAGGGATTGCCAGGGACATGAGAGTTAAGATTCAAGCGATGTTCAAAAGGTTCCGAGAAGAAACAGGTGTCGGTGAAGATGCTGAATTCTTGTCTATGGAAACAGATGCATCTAAGTCTATTGTTTCGGAAACCCTAGTCGGATGCAAGGCAAGAACCCAGAAAATCTTAAGAGAAGGCACTCTTTACCGAGTTTATGTGCTAATGGAATTACCGATCGGCGCAGCTAATGCAGAGATGCTTGCCAAGATTAAAGAAAACGAACGGATGTACACTCGTTATCGCGCTTCAGAGGCATTTAAGGAGTTAGAAGAAGAAGTAGAGAAGTACGAGAAGATCAAGAAATAACGAAACGCGCACTAAAAGATCGTTCAGGACGAGTGTAGATTAGAGATTGTAGAATACTACTTTCTCTGTCATTGCGACTGTATGAAATAAGCCCGGCAATCTCTATTTTGGACTGTCATTGCGAGGAGCGAAGCGACGCGGCAATCTCTTAGATTAGTCGACTCTGATTTCCTCGCTCCCTGAGGACCTGCAATGACGATGTAATGACTTCTATTGCTTTCATATAGGTAAATCTTTTTTCAATGCGTTATGAATCTTCAAAAAGGAAGCGATTCGGTTCGCTGTTTTTTATTTTATTTTATTTTTTGCTGCCCACTCTATCTTGCCATAAAGCGACTGTAAAGCCCCTAAGCAAGCATTATAAAGAAGAGCAGATACGCAAGTATTCCACCTACCCCAGATGGTTCTGGCAGATGCCACATAGCAACAATACTCTCTTTGCAGTTGGTTACGCACAGACATATTTTTATAGTGAATCTTCTATTGAAGAAGCAACTATGAATGGAATTAATAACTTAGCTAAATGCGTGTCTGCTAGAATCAAAGGCGAACGGGGCTTTAAGGATACAAAATTAGGCCCAGAATTTGCAGGAGAGTTTTTTAAAGAGGAGGTTGAAGGAGGCGTGTTAGATCTTGTAAAGAAAAATCACAAAGTAATCGCTACTGAAACGGTGGGTGACATAACACTTGTATTGTTGTGTACTGGTGAAGCTTCAACACTGTCTTCTGCAAAAGGATTTGATCAAAAAGTCCCTGAATGGGTATCAAAACCCCCCAAAAAACCTGGTTTTGTATATGCTGTGGGGCAGTCTAGTCCACAATTTCATGAAGAAGAAACCTGGCAGTTAGCTGAATATAATGCTCGAGTTGGCCTGGCGTTGTCATTTGTTGCTCAGTTGCGAAGTCTTGGTAAAAGGCTTGATCAACGTTTAAGCACAGCCAGTGCAGTCAAAACCGATGTTGTTTTAAGACGAATTCAAGTTGTCGAGCGCTGGTGCGACCCAGAAAATAGAATTCCCTATGTGCTTGTGCGAATGACGATTAAAGACAACAGAGAAAATAATCCAGAAAGCTTTTAAGAAATCCGATAAAATTAACTAATATAGCTTGAAGGAAGCTAAGATTTGCGGACATTGATAAGCCGGTTATCGTTTTTAATGGCTATTTTTCAAGATTTTGCATTTTTACGGGATTGAGAGGCTAAATCATGAAAGAAAAAACTTGGTTGTCATTTTTACTGATTATATCTTTATTTTTAACTATCACAGCAGTGCAGGCGAAGTCTGCACCTGACTGGGTAAAGAATTTTGGTAAATCAAGTAGGCATCCTGAAAGCAGGTATTTAATCGGCTTTGGTTCGGCTATAGGTAAAGGACCGGAAGCCTTTCGAATTGCCCAGGATAATGCACGCGCTGATATTTCTCGCAAGATTGTCGTGAAGATCGAAAGCCTGTTCTCTACAGTCACGGAAGAAAAGAACAAAAAGTTTTCTCAATATACGAGTTCGATTACCCAGAGTACCACGGCAATTCAGCTTATTGGACTTCAAACAGAGGTATATGTAGATGATAACCGCAAAAATCCGACCACATACGTTCTGGCTTACATTAGCCGGGTAAAACTCATAAACGGATACAAAGAGAAGAGCTTAGAACTTCGTGATGAGATAAAGAGGATTATTGCCGCCGCACAAAAGGATGAGCTCAGCTCAAATACGGAAGAAGCTGTAGCAAAATACCTGAGTCTTTACCCGCTTCATGAAGAATTAAAAAAGGTAGAAACGGTTCTGCTGGTGGCAAGAAAGTTAAGTTCCATCGACGCCGCTTTTGATGAGCTGGCAGGAATTGATGTTACTTCTGGAGATCAGAAGCCTTCATTTATGAGCCAGACAGAGGTGTCTAACAAGATTGGCCAGCTCCTAAGGCAGTCGATGAAATCTGTCGATGATGTGGTACGTGCTGTCGTATTTCAGATCTCGAAACACGTGAAAAAACCTGACAGCAAAGTCCTGGTTATTCCTTTAACTTATCAGGATACAAGAATGAGCAGTACTTTTGCCAGGTATTTTCGAGCAGCACTCGAAACCGAATTTGGACAGATGGATAAATGGAATGCAGTGAATCAAACCAGAGATTTCAAACCCAGATCTATGCAGATTACGCGAGATCTGGCGAATGCGTCTGGTGCAGAATGGGTGCTTTCTGGCACGTACTGGGAACAGGGAGAGAAAATAAAACTTTTGGCAAACTTGCGTAATATAAATACCGGTAAATCTCTGGCAGGCGCCGAGGTTGTTTTTGACAAAGAACTGCTGAAATCCGCTAACTTTGATTTTAAACCTCAAAATTTTAAAAACGCTCTTATAGAGCAGCAGGCATTTGCCGAAGGTGAGTTTGTAAGCGGACAGCTTCAGGTTGAAGTGTGGACCAGGAAAGGTAATGAGAACTTGCTTCTTACAGAAGGCGAGACCATGAACATATTCGTTCGTGTCAACCGGGAAGCTCACATTCGCTTGCTCTATATTCTTGCTGATGGACAGCACACGCTCCTTTATGACGATTATTACATCGACAACTCAAAGGTCAACCGTGTCGTTGAAGTTCCAGGGATGTTTGTGTGTGTCCCCCCATTTGGTGCTGAGATGCTGATCTGCCTTGCTAGCACAATACCTTTTAAAAGGGTGGAAACAGTGGAAGAAGGCGGCTATTTATTTATAAAAGAAGCACAACCGGAAATCATTGCTAAAAAAGTTCGCGGATTCCAGAGAGTAAAGGAAAAGGAAAGCCATCAAGCTGAGGCAAAGATTGTTATTACTACGATGAAAAAGTAATCTGCCCTATAGCTTTGATATAAAAGGGTGGTATTGATCGCCTCAGAATTCTTTTTCCATCCTGTCCAAGAAGTCATCCACTTGGCGGATATATTCCTTATAATCGGAAATGGCTATGGGCAGAATCTCATAAATTTTTTTATCATCGATATCCATGTATTCATGGACGATGATATTTCGCATCCCTCCAGAACCTTTTAGTTTATTGGCCAGCTCATGAGTAATAAGCCCTGCATCTGCTGCTTTAATGAAGGATGACGTGTAATCTTCCGGAGGCCGCTGTTCTGACTCGATAACCACATGGCTGTTGATGTTGGAAGCGCACTCTACGATTAATTGAATCAGCCTTTCTGCAGAGGTTTTCATATAAAAATCAGATAAATATTCGTTAAATGTATGGCCAGCAATGGGCTTGAGCTTATCAAGATACATATTTAACCGGGATAGCTTTCTCCGTACTAAATCTGAATCAATCATGCCCTATGCCTTTCCTACCGCTCGCTTCAAATATGATTTTTCCATGATTCGAAACTTTTTTGAATCCATGTATCGGGCGATCGCTTGGATTCTGAATCGCTGAAAGATTCCTTCTTCATCTTCGAATAGTGGTTTCCCATGGATTGCGACTCGGTAACTAATAAGGGGCTCGGCGCCGTTCAGAAAGACCGGATCAAATCTGTCGCCAAAGACTTCGCCGAGTTCATTCAAGATATTGAGTTGTTTACTTGAATCAAACTTCTTTCGGCTCAGAATGCCAATGTCGATATCACTTTTTCCAGTTACATTCCCTTTAGCATAAGAACCGTGTAAGATAATTAACAGAATGCCATTCTTTTGGCAGAGCTTTTTCAATCTTTCATGATCAATTTTCAGATTCATCGCTCTTTTGGCCTCTCAAGATTATACCATAAATATAATAACTTATATAAGAAATTGCTTTGGGAAGTTTGTGTCTCATGATATAAATTATGCGGATTGATGTAATCCTTAGATTTCTGTTCCTCTTGCGATTATCTTTATATAGTCTGCGAATAAATACTTACGATATCTTTTTTTCCCCGAAACCTCATTAAGAATATTTATTTCATTAAATTTATTAACTAGTTGAGTCGCTGTTTGACGGCTAATTTTAAGCTGCATTACTATGTCTGAAACACTGATTAAAGGTTTTTCAAACAACATATCTAACAACTTTACTGCCGGGGCCCCTCCGATTTTTTTCCTAAGGAGTTCGTTGGATAGCGTATCTTTCAAACCAATAATCTCGTTTGCTGATGATGCAGCTTCTATCGAAATCTCTGCTATTCCCTGTAAAAAAAACTTTAACCAATTCTCCCAATCACCTTCTAATCTTATTTTCATCAAATAATCATAGTACTTGTCTCTGTATTTTTTTAAATAATAGCTCAAATAAAGGAGCGGCCGAGTGAGAATGCCTTTCCAGTAAAGATAGAAAGTAATCAATAATCTCCCTATTCTGCCATTTCCATCCAAGAAAGGATGAATTGTTTCCAACTGCGCATGTATCAGGCCAATTTTTACTAGAGGTGGAATATTGTCCGTCCTGTGCATAAATATTATCAAATTTAACATCAGCTCTCTTACTTGATTGGGAGGAGGAGGAATAAATATAGCATCATTGATGGTCACTCCAGGAGGACCTATCCAATTTTGAGATCGCCTGAATACACCAAGGTTTCTTGATGTACCTCTGGTGCCTTTTAACAATATATTATGAATTTCTTTTACTAGACTTAAGGACATGGGAAAATCATTTTTTCTTAATCGATCAATCCCATAATTCAACGCTTTTACATAATTAATGACTTTTTTTATTTCATGGATATCCTCTTTCGGTTTCAATCCAGCTTCAAAAGCGAGTACGCCTTCTAAAGAAGCTTGAGTTCCTTCAATTTGCGAACTTAAGAGAGCTTCTTTCTTTGTATACATAGCAATGAAAGGATCTGGATTTGGCAATACGGATGAAACTCCATCCAGCCGCGCCAGGGCACGGTCAGCTTCTGATAATAGGAATTGAAGCTGATCATCATATTTAAAGGGCGGATACGGAGGTAGAGTATTTGGGATGAAAGTCTCATATCCACTTAATTGTGTTATGAATTTACCTGCTATATGCTTACTCATGAGTCAACCATTCTTGACTTAAAATGAAATTTTATTTCTAAGTCACTATTAATTGACTAATTTAAAATATCAATAGTCTCAGTCTACTAAAATTGACTTAGAAGCCTATGTGAAAAGAGTGGCTATATTTTTAAGTATTTCATTATTCTGTTGATAGTTTCATATGAATCACGTTGGATAATTTCTCTTTCTTCAGCCTCACTTGGTTCGAAAAAATTAGCCACTGCAACCGGCCCCAATGAATCAAGGTTTTTAAAACTTTCTTTAATTAAGTTCAACGCTTGAATAAACAATTTGTTATTTGTCTGTCTTGATAACTCTTTAATCACACCTGCCTCACCCTTTGGATGATTCTTGAAGAGCCAATAAATATCATACGCATCCTTTTCGCTTCCTCTTTCATTAAAAGCGAAACCTTTTGTAGCGATGATTGAATAAAGATTCGCTACCTTTAGTTTGATTTTAGTTCTGGCCCCATTTGGCATATTTGCTTCTAATTCTCTTTCGACACAGCTCTCAAATACTAAATCAATGCCTCTGCCTTTTCTGGCTAACATATCATGGATTCTTTGATGCCTCTTATTTCTACTTGACCCACCATATTCTGAAGCCAAAAAGTCAACCTGAATAGTATGTTCATTATTGTTTCTGTCAATAAAAGTTCTTTCATAACTGGCGTGGATGATGTTCCCTCTTCTGTCTTTTCTGTTTTTATAACCTCTTTCTTCTAAAATATCTGTTATTGTTTGATAATCTTGCTCAGGTATTAAAAGAAAATTCAAAGCCAGATCAACATCCAGAGAGCCCACATGCTCTTCTTCTTCTGCCTTTATCTCTCCATATAAAAAATAGGGAACCCATCCTCCTACCAACACTATATTATGGCTGTATTTTTTTAAATAAGTCATTAATTCTACAATAATTGAAAAACAAGCATTCGTTTTAGCTGAAGAATATTGACTCTTTAATTTCATTAAATACCTATAATTTTATAGCCTTTTCTCTCAGGTATTCTGCTTGTTCTCTTCCTCTACCTTTGTAGTTATAAAGGTCGAGATAAAGCTGGATGTTAGAAACCACATTTCTTTTTTGGACTTTTTGTATCCCATAAAACACGCCTTCATCATAGGGCTTTAGGATAATTACGTTGGCTCCAGAAGTAACCGGTTTTAATCCAGTTTCTTTTATCAATTTTTCTATGTTGTCTGAAAAATAAAAGAAGGTTTGGTTCGTCCTAACAAAAGGAGAAATCAATTCGCCTGCGGTGAAAAGTGTAAAAGCATATCCTTCTGTGTTTTTTTTAGACATATATTCAATTAGACGCTCCTCAAATTCTTTTCGGCTCAGAGGGGAATAAAAGCCCTGGACTTCATTGTTTAAATAGGAGTAATTTTCTCTCCAAAGATCCAATAATTTTGAAGGATTTTTTAACGAAATTTTTTTATTTTGATCCAAATCTATATATTCTAAATCATAAAGCCTTTTTATAACTCTATTTGTTAGGCCAATACTCACATTTGATTCATTCGACAGACTAATTTGAGTCCAGATTTCTTCTGGACGTGCTAGTAGTACTCTCAATAACCGTGTTGTTTTTTTTGAAAATAATGATTTAAGTTCTCTTTTTCCAGAGACAATACTTATGAAATTTTTTTTCTCTATATAGATTGAGTCAAAAGAAAGAAAACAATTACCTGACAGGTCTATATAGCCAATGTTTGCTTCTTTACAGACCTCACCGGTTTTTTCACTTATATAAGGCGCCGCAATAATTCCGTATACATCGATAGTCTTCCTCAGATAAGAAGATAATTGCTGGACAGCAGATCTTATATATCGGGGTTCTCCAACAGTTTTTATTTCAACAACTATATTTTTTTTCTTATTGTTTAAAAATATTTCTATAATTAAATCGGCTTGAAAAAGAGGAGATATTCTGACATCTTTTTTAGTTTTTTCTATTGAAATTGATGGTATTTCACAGAGAACTTCCTTTATTTTATTTTCTAATTTAGTGATATATTCTTTTTTTTCCATTTTCACTATTTAGGCTGTTTTCACCGTACGGTGAAAATATATATAAAAGTGAAATCAATGTCAAGACCCATTTTTTATTTAAAAAAATTCGATTTTTTTTAGCAGAGTATCATAATATACATTATGTAAACTAGTGTAAGTTGTATGGATTAAGTGATTTAAGATTTGGGAATTTGAGATTTTATCCCATTTCGGGCTAAAAAAGGGGGGTCATTTCCCTTTTTTTGATTAGAATTTTATCTAGCCATAACTTATTGATATTATATGAGATAGGGATAAAACCGAACGCTCTCCCTCTCCCAAAATTGTCCAGCAGGAACTCCTAATGGTAGCCGAAGATAGGGGAGATTATTTCTGAAAACTGATATTGTCTGATCCATATTTGTTCATATAGCATTTTTCTATTTTATTTGAATTTTTATAAACTGATACTTTATTCTTGAATTACTAAAGGAAAAAACTGCTAAATTTTATCTAACAGATCGAATCCGAATAGCCTCTTTCACTTGCAGGTTTTGTGTTATCCAGCCTACACGATTCATCATCTGTACTACTTCATTATAAACAGGTTGCTCCCGTTCAGGATCTCTAATTGTAGCAATTAATGCAACAGGTTGATCTTGTGCAGATGATGGCTTGCGAGCAAACATTTCAAGATTAATACGCCAAGTTTTTCCTAAATTTAAACGTTTGAATTTTGATCGATATGCTTTTACTGGAGACCACTTAAATCCATGCTCTATCTGATATTTTTCATACAACTCTCTGTAGTTCTTTGGATAGGGAATAACCTTACGGCAATATTTGCTGTTAGAAATTCCAACAATCCCCAAAGAAACATTGACATTGATCTGGCTGTAGGCAGCGCCATCATTTGGATCTACAGGAGGATCATAAACTAGAGTTAATATAATTTCTCCAAATATTTTTCCGTTACGATGGAGGCAAGGTGGAATAGGAAAATCAACTTTTTGGAAATGTCTGTAAGAAAAGGGAAGATTCAAATCAAATATCAAGGTCGCTTCCCAAGGATGACAATGCAAAATTTCCTCTACGCTGGGAGGTTTACCAAATCCTTTAAAGGGAAGATCTTCTGCTGAAATATCAGGAGAGTTAAGAATAGCTGAATGTATAATGAATGCTTTTGTTAAGTGACGAGATGGGATTTCTTCAAGTGCTTTTTGTAGCTGAGCTGCCGTTAACGCTACTAAGGGTGAGGCAAAACTTGTGCCAATTGTCTCTGCGATTTGCGCAGAACCATTTGTTGAAAGAACTCCGATTTGAGCAAAATTTAAATTACGTTTAGCATTACCTCCAAAATGTGACACTTCGGGTTTTGGAACGAAAGCAGCTCCGGGACCTTTTCTCGTAAACGGTGAGGGATCTCCTTTTCGAGCACAAGCATCACTACAAGACAAATGTGCTATTGAACCGACTGTGATGGAACGCAAAGAATCTCCAGGCCGAAATAAGCGATCTTCATTGTTTAAATCTGGACGACGCCAATCATGAAGTGGAGTTTGATCATAATTACCAGTACAGTTAATTACGAGAACATTGTATTGATCCTGAAGGCTATCCAAGGCAATTGCAAAATCCGAGAAACAGTCATTTCTACACTGTTTTTTTACACTTAGTGATAAATTCCATATTTTTACATCAGGATGGGATTTGAAAGCATGCTTTATAGAATTGATAAGTTGATTTTCAAAAATAATACCAGATTTAGACATAACAACAACATCTACAATTTTTGCATGTCCTGTAGGGAATTCATTGTGATTGTGATTCAATGATCTTCCATTTATTAGCAATCCGGCAACTAGACTTCCATGTTCATTGTCCTGATTGTTTATTGGCACTAAGCTATCATCTCTCCTTTCGATCCAGGCTTGAAGATGTGAATTGCTAGGATCTGTTCCTGTATCGATGATGCCGACTACTGGATATTCAATATTAGGTGAGGGAGGAGGAATATCATCTTCGGATATTGTCCTTATTGGGATTGTTTGGGTTTGGATAGTAAACTGTTCAAATACATCAATGCTTTGAGTGCCCACAAAAGAGCTTAATTGATCGATCATGTTTTCTGATTTTGATACATTAATGCAAAAAATATTCAGTTTATCGGAATAAAATAACATTTTAGGTTTTTGCAGCTTTTCTTTTTGAAATAACGCTAGAAATGCAGTATGGAGCTTCTCATCAAGGTTTTTATCACAGTGGTTAAATACTCGCAGCTTAAACGAAGAAAGGTTATTCTCAATAAGGTATCTTTGTAGGTTATTTGTAGTCCACTTTCCAAGTGCATCTTCTTTTGTATAAGGTTTAATTGAGAGAACCTTTGACACGTCATTTTTTACTGAAAAAGCATCATTTGTACTAATGGTTTGGATAAGATTTTGCAGTGAATTTGGCATAATAGTAATAAGTAATTCACCAAAATTTTCTGTGCCAAATACTGGGCAAGTCTTATCCTTGAATATTGATTCTGGTTTGTGACTTTTTGCGAATGCCTCTTCTCTTAAAGTGACTCGAGCAACCGAAGGTAAGTTTGATGAAGTGAATATTTTTTCAAAATACATTTTAACATGTTTTAGATCAGCCAGAAGAGTCTTGCGAGATTCATCATAAAATCTCGTAAAATCCTTTGTGGATCCTCCAATATTTGGTCGCTTGAAGTCATGTGATGTGGGGAGAATGACTTTGATGGGAAGATATTCTTTTGAATCATTCATTTGCTTCTCTTTTTCCTAGCTTACGTGAGATAGTTGCTGGAGATACTCCAAACATCTCTGCCAATTTTAGACCAGTAAAGTAAGTTGAATTTAGTTTTTTAATGGCCTTGAGATCTTGGGAGCTTGGATTTTCAGTAATGATATTGTTATTTAAACATATTCTGATACAGCTCCAAACTAAGCGATCAGAATTAACAGTATCTAACTTATTAATCACAGTGTCACGAATTGCATCAAGTGCAAGTGTTCGAATATCTGAACCAGTCATCGTATTAGTAAGGGACGTGAACAAATCAAAATTTAATCCTTTTTGGAATGAACCGAAATAGAGCTTGAGAAGCTCTTTTCTTTCTTTTTCCTCTGGAACTTTGAGAGGGATTTTAAAAGAAAATCGTCGCCAAATTGCTGGATCTAGTAAATGTTCATGATTAGTTGCTGCAAGCAAAACTGTATGGTGGCTCATGGCATCTAGGTTCTGAAGCAGGCTTACTACAACCCTTTTCAATTCTCCAAGTTCTTGATGATCATCTCGCAGTTTGGCGAGCGCATCAATTTCATCAAGAAAGAGAATGCAGCTTCTTTGAGAAACATGATCAAACAAATTGCGAAGATTTTTTGATGTGCTTCCAAGGAAAGATGATATTAAAGCGTCAGTGCGTGCTATAACCAATGGCATGCCAAGTCGCCCAGCTATGTATCGGGCTAGTTGAGTTTTTCCTGTTCCAGGAGGCCCATATGTTATTAATGAAGGTGATAGGTATATTCCATGTGCTTCAAGTTCATCTACGTTTTTTACAAAAGCGATAAACTCTTCGATAAGGGAATGAGTGTTAGTGTCAAGAATGACTTTGTAGTTTTTTGGATCAAGAATTTCTTCATCTGCTAATTCAAGTCTAGACTCTCCATCTACAGGAAGTTGGCGATTATAGCCAATAGCGCTAGTAGTGACTGGGGAGGCAGCCTTTTCTTGTAGGGCTCTGAGTCGTTTCATCGCATCAACGTCTCCCTCTTGCATCAGCTTTTCAATAAGTTTATTGAGGTAAATGTTAACACGCTCAGGATCGCCCTTCAGTCCCCACTCTATAATTTTTACAATTTCTTTGGGTAAATATTCCACGGATCCTCTTCCTTCAGATAAAATGTGAAATCACTCATATTCTGTAGATAGATTTCATGGATGTCAAGTTATCTATGAAATTATTCACAATATTATGAAATAATTAGCTGTTATTAGGATATTAAATGAAATATTGAGATGATATCTGAAATTATCAGTCCTTCATTTTTATAGACACTTCTTACTGGGATATATTTGATTGAGTGGCATCCATCCTCTCTCTTTTTAGGCAATCTCTTCTAATATCGCCAGAATTGACTCTCCTGAGAATCATATAGTGCTGGATTTTTGTCCCAGCAACGTGATAATGTCCGCTTTTAGCAAAGTGAAAATGTCCGGTTTTTGAAGTAAGGTTCTCTTTCATGAAAAGTGAAGGAGGACCTGATGGCAAAGGACATTATCGCAATGAGTTTGAGAGAGATAGATCGGTTTAGGATTGTTCAAGGTGTTATACAGAGGGATCTAACTCAGATTAAAGCGGCTGAGATATTAGGGATAACTGATCGGCACATCCGGAGGTTAGTGAGGAGAGTGAGGGAGGAGGGAGCGAGAGGGATAGTGCATAGGAGTCGGGGCCGGGCCTCACTGCATCGGATTTTGAAGGAGCTTGAGGAGCGGATAATTGGGGTCGTTGAAGAGAGGTACACGGGTTGTGGGCCGACGCTGGCATCGGAGAAGCTTTTGGAGAGGGACGGTATTCGAATCAGTAAGGAGAAGTTACGGCAGATCCTGATGACCTCGCATGCACGCCGCTCGCTCACCCAATACGCTTCCCTCCATATGATCCACTTGCCTTCGCTTCAGGGCTGGCTTTAGAGTTTTTTTGATAGACTACATCCTGAAGCATCTGCTTATCGAGGCTTAAATCAGCCACCATGCGCTTCAGGCGCCTGTTCTCCTCCTCCAGTTGCTTCAAACGACGAAGCTCGGAAACTCCGAGCCCTCCGTACTTGCACTTCCAGCGGTAAAACGTCTGCTCTGCGATCCCTAGTTTCCGGCAGACCTCAGCCACCCGTGTGCCCGTCTCCGCCATGCGTAAGGCGAAGGCGATCTGCTCCTTGCTAAACTTCGACTTCTTCATGGACAAAACCTCCTTTACGAGATCTTACCAAAAAACTAACATTATGCGTGGACCATTATTACGGGAGGAGGTCCAGTGATCAAGTATAAATTGCTTTTTTAAAGCAGAAGACTAAAATATTAAAAGATATTATCGTGAATAAAAAAATCAGTATTAATAACATCAAGAATCTTATCTTCGTATGTTATGGGAACACTTGTCGAAGCCCTATGGCGGAAGGAATAGCAAAAAAAGTACTTGGATCAAAGTTTCATGTCGAAAGTGCTGGAATTTCTCCATCTTTTAATTGTGCTGCAGAAGAATCAATTAAAGTCATGCAAACGCTATTTGAAATCAACATTTCTAACCATCAGCCGAGGAAAATAAATAATCTTTCAATTGAAAGATTCGATTTTGTGATTGCTTTGGACTTATTCGTTTATGATGCTATAAAAATGGAGTATGAAATTTCAGCAGAAAAGCTGATTTTATGGGAAATTGATGACCCATATTTACAAGATGTAGAAGTATATAAAAAATGTGCAGAAAAGATCTATCAACACATTAGCGATTACTTTGTGTGAGTTATTCTATTTCTTTGACACCAAAATTCCCATATGATAAAGTTCATAATCAGCAAATCTGAAAGGGATGGTTCATTTAAACAATAATTTAATTGAAAAAGAAAATCCCCTTTATATAAAAACCCTCATTTAGGAGGAAAAACGTGGAGAAATTAAACCACCTTGTCTACAAGACATGGCATGATAATTGGGCCAATGAAGGGCAGGGTATATTTTCTGATTTATTAAAGAGCGGAAGCCGATATCCGAAGAAAGCCGAAAATACAGTAGCAATAAGATCCCCAGGCATTCGTGTCGATTCAGGTGTTCCCTTTACTGCCCTCATCCACCCTTCTAATCCTGAATCAGGAGCTTATGGAGGGATGTCTTTTGTGATCTTCCCTGTTGAAAATGCTCCTTGTCTTGTAGCGATGGGAATTGGAACCCAAGGGCTTAGTCCAGATGAGCATATCCTCGGTCGTCCCGGCCATGGACGGAAAGTACAAGCAATTTGTGCTTGGCTTAATAAGGAATATGGAGAGGGTAAGCTCATTGCATGGGCAAAGCAAGACCCAGTCAGAATCGATGAAGACATTCCTGATAATATACGAAACATGTTTCCTGCCTATCAATCCATATTTAATAGGTATGGAAAAGTACTCTATGGGATCTATATTCCAAACAAAAAAAAAGAGGCGACCGGAATAGCTTTAAAAGCATTCTTGGATCTTATGTTCGAAGAGCGCAAGATACAACCTCTTAAAGCATCACAACAGGATTTCGAACAGATCAAATCTTCCTACTTTAGCTACCTAATGCCTTCAGTTTCTCCCCAGGAAATCTTTGATTTGCTACAAAAACGCCGTTATATCATTCTAGAAGGACCTCCAGGTACAGGAAAAACAATGATGGCTCAACAACTGCTCAAAAATAATTATCAGAATAATGGTCGCACGATCCAGTTTCACCCAAATGTAACATATGAGCAGTTCATAGGAGGGCTCGCGCCTGTAAAAACAGATGATGGATTTGGATTTCGCTTCGAACCCAAGAAAGGATTTTTAATGGAAGCAGTTCAAGAAGCGTTAAAAAATAACAAAAAAAATTATCTTTTACATATTGATGAAATAAATAGGGGAGACTTGGCTAAAGTTTTAGGAGAGGCAATTTATCTTTTCGAACATGCTGCCTTAGAAAAGCGCAAGGTGGATTTGCCATACGATTTTGGCAGTCCAATTCACAAACAATTTGAGCTTCCGACAAACCTCCACATGCTTGGCACCATGAATACTGCAGACAGAAGCATTGCAATCGTTGATGTGGCGATTCGCAGACGTTTTGCTTTTGTGAAGCTGTGGCCTCAGATGAAAGTTGTCAAATCAAATGGTTGTGAGTTGATGCAACGAGCATATAAGGAAATCCTTTCAATTTTTATTGAGTATGCAAGTGATGATGCATTTAATCTTGTGCCTGGACACGCCTATTTTCTCGAAAAAGATAATAAAGAAGCGGCTCAAGCACTTAAAATAAACCTAGCGCCTTTATTAGAAGAGTATTTAGCGCAGGGTTATGTTGCTGGCTTTTCTGATCCCATACGTGCTTATCTACAATGGATTGATAGCCTTTAGTCTTTTCGAGTCTATCAAAAGTTTATGTGAATATTCAATGGCAACTCAAGCAGATAACAGAGATGTCCGTTGTTTAGAGACAACGGACTCCTCTCTTTTAAGACGATCTGCTACATTTTTTTTAAAAAGTGGCAAACCTCGAGATTATCAAGCTCAAGCTGCTAGGCTAGGAAAGCAGTTTATTCAACAAAATCGCAGGATTTTCAACCAATTCGATGTTGAAGCGAGTCTGGACTATGATGGCTCATCAGTCGATATTGTAATCCGTACAGGCTCAAAAATTGGGGCGTTGCCTCTTTTTTCACCTACAAGTGGAAAACCAGATTATGGTCTTATTATTAAACCTCGATTTGATTGGTCTGGGCTGGGTGCCATGCTAGGGGAGATGGGTTGGAAGATCATTCCTGTACCTCTAATGCTTCCGCTCTTACCACGGTCAGATAGAAAAATTCCACCATGGGTTCTTTCTACAATTGTGCTATTCAGAATAAAATCAATCCTTGATTTTGTCGAAAGAAGATTTGATTTTATAGAGGCAGATCTTAATGCTCCTCGTGGTCAGATTAACTGGGGAATTTATACAACATCCCGGTTGCCGCGAATGAAAAACCTAAGTGTTCCTTGCCGCTTTCCAGATTTACGAGATGATCGGGATCTGTTGGCAGCCATTCATTTTACACTGAGAGTTCAACTTTCTAGCCTCGCGGGGCAACGTCAAGGTGGTGTTGCTGTGCTTCAACTCCTGGATGTCTGTGAAACTCTTTTAAACCGCGTCAGAAATGTACCGGCAAAACAACCCACTCCTAGAACTATAAATTCATGGTTGAGGGGATCTATACATACTTCTCCTTTTCGCAAAGGCATACAAGCTATGCAATGGACAATTGAAGAGAGAGGACTTGCTGGTTTAAGCGATCTTCATGGATTGCCATGGAAAATGTCTATGGCCGATTTCTATGAGGCTTGGGTTGAAACTGTTATCGAACGTCTTGTAAGGCGCATTGGAGGTTCAATCAAGATTGGCCGAAAACAAGAAACGGTTGCCCCTATTTCCTGGATTCACCCTTATCTTGGCTCTCAGAAGTATCTCAAACCTGACATAATTATCGAGCGCGGTGATGAAACAATAATTATTGATGCTAAGTTCAAAGATCACTGGCAGGAACTTAGCCATACAACTTGGGGAAAATTAGATTCTGAAATACGTGAGGCACATCGTGAAGATATCTTACAAGTGCTTGCCTATTCGACATTATACACTTCCAAAAAGGTCATCGCTTGCCTAGCTTATCCTTGTAGGAAAAAAACGTGGGAATATTTGCGAGATAAAAGGCAGCTTCATAGACATGCAACTATATATTCTGGAAAGCGCAAGGTCGATTTAATACTTACCGCTGTTCCAATGATGGCAGAAGTGGATAAAATTGTTCGAAGCTTGGAAGAAGCGTTTGTAGAAAACTGAAAGATTATTTAAAGTAATTTTCATTAAAAGGATAAAAGAGGAGTGATGAATTAGAATTTGCTTCTCTAATAGATCATAATTTCTTTGAAAGCGAGTGGAAGCCAAAGACTCCAAAGCCCTGGCTTCCCTGGATTGAAAGAAGACTGCTTGTGCAGAGATTAACACCTCATTAAAGATACGGTTGGGGATAAACAAAACTCTCACAAAGAAGAGTAAGAACCTTAAAAGGAGAACTTTCCCCAAAATGCTACTAAAGTAAAGAGGAGAAGAAAGTGTTAAAGGTCAAACTAACATGGGAAAAAGTTATTAAGGCCGTAGATTTCGATGCTAACATAGATTTCTTAATGAATAATAGAGGTCTATATTTGTGGATTTGGCCAGGCAAAAATCCAAGAGTTGGTTATGTTGGAGAAACAATGAACTTTTATCATCGCATGCTCGAACATTTCTACAATATAATCGGTGGAAAATATCTTTTATTTAATCCCTCCCCCGAATTGGACTTTTTGGATTATTTAAAAGAACATTACATTGGGAAAACCATAGAAGAACTAAATGAAAATAACACGATATTCTCACCAATAAAAAATGCAAAGAGAGACCTTAGTTTTAAAAGAGTATTCCTCGATGAAAGCGAATTGAAATTGAGGTTAGAAAATCTAAGAAAAAGGGAATTTGCTTTTGCGACTATGGAGTTTTCAATAAAAACTGATAATGAAGCACTATTGCGGAAACAGATAGAAGGGGCATTAATCAATGAGTTATTCAATAAATACAAAGCTCTCACTCGTTCTTCACTCAAATTGAAGGGGGCTGGCAAATTCAGTCAATGTGTTATTGGAGACATCAGTAAATGGCCTGAAACCGACATTGAGATTGTTCATGAAGGATTGACAAACAGGATACCGCAAGAGGTGATTGAAATTAAGGGTTTTAATGTATGAATCATAATTGTCCAATTCCTAAAGAGAAATCCAGAAAATCTAACACCTCTTTCCCCTGTCATTTATTAATTGGCAAGCCTGACCCTATATACTATGGGCCCAAATTCACGGCTAAAGTGGTAAGAGATTGGTTGGCAGGTATGGGAGTCAGCACTTTGTTCATCGAGCCCGGGAGTCCCTGGGAGAATGGTTATGTGGAGTCGTTCGCCGGAAGGTTTAAGGATGAGTTGCTCAATGGAGAGATTTTTGATACTCTTCTAGAGGCAAGGGTAGTCATAGAGCGTTGGCGTAGGGCATACAATCAATTCCGGCCGCATAGTTCTTTGGGCTATAAACCACCTGATCTAGAGGCTTATGACCAAGGAGTCATAACTTTACAGGTGTAGCAGTAAATGGGGGCAGGTCAGCTTATCGATGAAATAATACAAGGAAAGGGCGAAACTGAAAAGCGAACATTAATTGATGTTATTTGGTATCTTGAAAGCTTGAAAAAGAAAGATATTACCTGAACATATTTTAATAAATAAGATGAAGAAAGGTGGCGTATTACTTTTAACTATATGCTGTAACCATAAAGCTAAAGGAGGAGTTTCTTTTTTTGATCCTGCAGATTCAATCGTATCGCTTCTTCCTTCACATAAAAAGGATTTAGTAAAGCGAAGGAGAGAAGTTCTTAACCTTATAACGAGTAAAAAGGCAAAAAGGGATGAACTGCCGGTTTCATTTTTACCTTACAATGTTGAACTAGCACTCGGGCCAGATTTCGGTGGCAATGAAGACGCTCTGTATCTCCCAGCTATAGATCGATATATGGGAAGATTTTATCTTGAACTTAAGAAGACAAAAGAACACTTTGTAGAATACCCTTGGATTCATTTTTTGCTTTTTTCGGGATTATATGGGGTGATCACAATTGATGAACCAATCCAACTTTATAGTTGCTATCTCCCAGATCATGAGGAAATATCTCAAGTGTGGAAAAAAAATAATTTTGCAACATCTTTAATAGTATCGTATATAAAAAAATATGAAATTTCTTTAGTGATTGATCTGACAGCACAAATAATATTTCGCAGTCTGTTTGATTGGGAAAAAATCAAAGAAACTTCTCTAGTACTGCATGCTTTTAGCGATCAGAATGCAGGACCTTCAATCTTGCCAGGTTTAGGAGAGTTTGTAAGGATACATGTATTGTCTAAAGGAAGAGATGATGTTTTAGGAATGATGCCTGGTCAAAAATATGAAACTGAATATGAAAATATCTATCTCTTTGATTCTCCAGAATCCCTAGAGGGCTTTCCTAAAGAAAAGAATGAAGTAGATCTTAATTTAGACTCTCTTAATCCAAGGCCTAATCTGCCAATTAGCTCTGGCATACATACTTCTGTTTTTGGTAATAGGATTAGCAACTTGAATGATTTGCCAATTTCGGTTAGGGATATATTTTTAACTTTGAGTCGATGCCCTGATGTTCTAGGAATCAAATTAGGCAGCTTTAATTTTAGAGGGCCAAAAAGTAGCGAGTTTCAAATAAGACTAATGCCCACAAAAACGGGATATTGCCATATCTATGGGAAGTTGTTAGGACAAAGGAAAGTGCAAGAGATTGATATAAGTGTAACAAAAAATTGCGAGGAGAAAACAAAAGAATTATTGGAAACATTATTAAATTGAGAGATTTTTTATACAAAAAAAACAAAAAAAATAAGGAGTAATGAAAATGTTTGAACTCTATAAGCACAAAAAACACGAGATTTCGATTGGTATTGCAATAATAAAACAGGTTATCCAAAACATAGGGAATCCACTTGATGCGATCAGAGAAGCAATGTCAAATTCATGTGCTAAAGAAGTGGATGCATCTTATTTTAAAATTATAATCTTTTATGATGGTTCCTTCGGGTGGTCTTTTATCCTTGAGGATGATGGCATAGGAATGGATTACACAGGAGAGAAGGACCCAGCTAAACAAGGGAGACTTGATAAATTTTTAAATCTAGCATACAGCGGAGTGGCCGGACTCAAGTCAGATGAATTTGGATTTAAAGGCCTTGGCTCAAAATTAATGTATTTATGTAGAAAGCTCGAAATAGATACAAAAACAAAAAAGGGTGAAAATTATAAAGTAATCGTAGAGAATCCTTACGAAAAATTGATAGAAAAAGAAAAACCAGATCTTCCTATTCCTAAGATATTTGAGGGAGGTGCTTCCATGAATATTGAACAGGGAACAACAATTCGCATTTTAGGTTATGACAAAGGAATAAAATATCCTGAATATGAAAATCTAGAAAAGCTAAAACAATATTTATATTTTAGGACCCTGATTGGTTATACTCGTCCCGAAAGAATCAGAGAAGGATTTCCTAAGATAACACTGAAAACTCCTGCTGGCCCAGAAGAAGAAGAGCTAAAACTAGGTTTTCCATGGATTAAGAAAGAAGGTGATCATGTCGAAGGACAAAAAATTGGCTGTATCGATCCCCCTATTGTAGTTACCAGAGATGATAAAAAAGGAAATAAAGTGATAATTACCCTTAAAGGCGGATATGCTTTGAAAACCGGGGAATTTGGAATGACCGATTATGGTATTTTCGAAAGCAAAAGTTTAGGCCTGGCCTATGCTTGGAAAGGAATTCCTTATTTTAATTTAGATTTCAATCGATATAAACCACAAGGATTCGATCTCTATTATAAGTTTTGTAGGTTTGTAATTGAATGTGATAATGTAGAAACAGATATAGCAAGAAGTAGAATTGTCCCAGAGGGATCCAAAGAGCCCCTTTTCTCATCTGCAGTGCGTGAAGCATTCAGAAGAATAATGGAAACGAAAGATTATAATGATTGGATTAAACATCGGAGATATCTGAAAAAGAAAGAATTAGGGACGACATTAAATCAACGAAAAGAAGAGCTACTAGGGCAAGATCAAAAATGGGTCTATTTTAATGGAAAATTATTGCATAAAGAGCCCTATAGTGAACATGATGTGCGGGCACTGCTTTGGAAGCTGGAGGGAAAAGATGGATTACCTTTTTATTATTTTAAAACTCTGGAGCATACTGCACAAAGAGGCATAGATATTATTGCTGAATATCAAGAAAAAGATTTTTCAGAAAAGAAGCTATTTCAATCAATAGAGGTTGAGTATATTTTAGAGAATTATTCTGATCACGATCATGCTCCTGAACAGACATCATTAATTGTTGCATGGGATTCAAAAAATCGAGATAAATTGACAAAAGCAGAAAGTGATTGGAAGTATGTATGGGAATACATGGGGCACAATTTAAATGTTATTTTGTTAAGATATATCCCAGAAATTGAGATAAAAACAAAAAGCTAATCTGCTTCTAGAATTATGTAAGTATAGGGGTATTGTAGCAATGTGATAATGTCCACTTTTAGCAAAATGAAAATGCTCTGTTATTAGAAAATAAGTTAAGGTCATCCTTTCAGATTTTCTGGAAGGAGAACACGATAAAAGCTTAAACAATTGATATAGCAAGTGAAATGGTCTAGATGTCAAGACCATTTCACATATAGATAAATTAGGCAATTGATTTCGCAACTCCTATGCTTACACATAAATCGGAGGTATTAAAATGAATAATAGTATCTGTATCAATAATTTTGTAATCAGCATTATTTTTTTTGTATTAGGCGCGATATTTACATACATAATTGGGCCATATATTAGTGAAAGGTTTAAGTTGAAAACAGAGTTAGCTAGAATTTATCTGGCGCCCTTCAGAAGGTGGTGTGGCAGTTTGTATGGAGAATTTGATGAATTTTGCAGAAGATACCTGAGAAATAATAGAAAATGCTTTGACTATTACTCAAATGTTCAAATTATTGATGACTATCGAATGATTCATGAAGTTTTAGAAGATGCGCCTACCTGGGTAGGTAAAATAAGGAAAGAGTATAATGACGGTTGGGGCAAATTAAAAGGAAAGTTCCATAAGGATTATAAAAAACTCTACGAGGATCTTGAGAAGCTGATAGATATTGTAGACAAATTTTGGCATGGATTAGAGGGTTCATACAATTTACGATTGAAGGATAGAATGGATATTATATTATTGCCATATAGGAAACGGAAAGAAATCGCTGAAATTATATGCGAACATATTGAGCAAGATATTTATCCAGAAATTTATCCAAAAGCAGAAATTATTCTAAACTACTTGCGTAAGAGGAAGATTCCGTGAAATTTGAATTTAGCGGACGAGAGCGATTTCCGATAATTTCGGCTGTGCATACCCATCCTCCTCAATCTTTCTCCCTATCTCCTTCCAGATGAATTCTTCTCTGATTCTTTTAAGGAAATCAGAGAATTTCTCTTCTATATTTACACCTCATCAGGTCTGCCTTTTCACGTTCACGAAGCAGTACTCATCCCTGCATCTGCCAATTACTTGGCAGATGGCGGTGTCCTCGTAAACCCATGGCTGGCCACACACGCATGTTTCTGTCCCGCTCTCCATAATCTCGGGTTTCTCTTGTTTTTTCTTTTTACATTTTGTCTGTCTGTACAATTCATCGACTCTCTCTTCCAGCATCAATGAGACTGCTTTTATCTTCCCGATGTTTTCGTCGCCATCCGTTTTATCCGTAAGTAAATCAATCTCCGTTTCGAGAACCTCAAACAGCTCCCCGATGCTAAGCCTGTTTTTCATGAAATTCACCTCCGAAATATTCAAGGGGCTCGAACTCGTCAAGGTAGCAATCCCTGTAATATTTCACCATGTCGTCAGACGTTTCAAAATCGTGCCCGCACTTCTCGCATTTTTTTGTAATTATTCCGAATCCCATTCTTTCACCGCCTTATGCGATGATGAAGATTCCCTTCACGAAGCCATCCATGCGGATAATTTTCAGCAGCGGCCTGGGGTGAGGTGGATGGCAATAGTTAGCAGGTGTGGAAGTTAACAAAGAGGCGGGCGGGCGAAAAGCGGGAGCTTTCGTCCGGTTTAACAATCAAGAAATTCCGAGGCCGAAAGCCCAAGATCATTAAAGGACTTTGGTTTTGCATGCCACTGTCGCGAGTGAAAAGCCTTTGAAGATTTTAAGGGATTTTTTATGTTTTGGAAAGATATTGAAATAGAGTAGCTAGATATTTTTAATTGTTATTCTTCAATTTGCCTTGCCAAATCCCAGGGAATACTGTAAGAGGGAGTATGAAAATCCCATTTCTTTAGAAAATTGGAGAGATTTGAGGAATTAATCACAAACAAACTTCTTTCCTTTTTCTCCGTAATTTCGGACAATTCATTAAACATAGAATATTCCACCTCAGATACTGCCAGACTTTTGCGAAATCTTATCCACGGTACTGTCTTGAATTCTGAGTCAGTTATAGTTCCATTCGAAATTGAAATCTCCTCGGGACTTAATTTGCAGACTTTCAGTTCGGCAGATGTAACAATGACAGGAACCAGTAGACGCAGATGATCAATTTGAGGGCTCCTTATCAGATTTAATTCCTCAACAGCTAGTGCTTCGGTTGAGCTGAGTACGTATCTTCCTAAGCGTTCGAGAAGGGGCTTTGTATTTTCTCCTTTACCACGAATAACACAAAATTCTGACTCCGGGGACATTGGAAGGATATCGAAATCATTCCATCCAACCAAATCAGAACGGTTAGGCTTGCAGTGGGCCCAACATACCCTGAACTTCTTTACCGATTCTTGTCTTTTATCTGATATTAGGAAGACCCATAATCCGCCTCTGGGCCTCTTGCATTCAAGGACTAAACGCACCGCCCCATACCCGATCACCAAATCAATGAATCCTTCGTCTTTATCGTTAATATTTCTCCAAGGGTGTTCACGCGCAATAATACTCCATGGTGTTTGTGAGCTTATGGATTTTATTTCATTTTCGACTGCGAGCTGAAAAGGGAATCCGGAAGAGTTGACAAGCTCTTTCAGTTTATTGTTTTTTCCGACCATAAGTCTCCTTTTGTAATTGAAATGTTTATTTACTATCTATACTTTATTAAATTTTCAGTTTATCGTGCTTTTCAAAATTTAGATTTCAATTACCTTAACTGAGATTAGTACTTCCTAAGCAACTCTTTTTTTAATATAAGCAAATTTGTAAATTTATTTCTGAGAAAAAGGTCTTTCATTAATAATTTACTCCCCTTTATTATATAGGAAAGACATAAAAAGAGGAATGGTTCGAAGACCCCCTTTTTAATCTTTTCAGGGAGTTGGATGAGTATGCAGAAGAAATCGAAGATGTTTTTCATTGTGGATATATCCTCGAGCCTCTAAAGATTGATTGCTTTCAGAATCTGAAATATAATTATACTGAAAAATTTTTTGTTATAAGGAGAAATTATGCCAGAAAGTAGATCGCATAAAAGAGCTAAAGGCCCTGCAAGGAGAACAGAAGTTCCAATATCTAGAGGAAGAAGACTTGACGCTAAACGTGGGAAGTATGCAATTGAGGTTGAACGAAGTGGTAGCCAAAAAAGAATTGTTAAAGCAATTAGTAGGCTTAAGACTCAGACATCTTCCAAAAAGATTCTTCGCGTTCCGCAATCTGATATGAAAAAAACTGTCAGTATTACGAAAAAAAGCGGAGTGAAACTTTCTGTTACCAACCTGTCAAAAACAAAAAGACGGACAGTTAAATAACATCTCTTTTTTAGACACATCTTGGTCAAAAAAACTTATTCTGTACACCCTAAAAGTCGGCAAATAGATGAATCTGAACTTTCCTCCAGAGAATTAAAAGATATCCTTAGTTGGCGACCTCCAAAGCGAAAACCAAGAATCTATGCAGATATGGATGTTCCTAAATATCTAATAGATTATGCCAGGGATAAGCTCAAATGGGACATTTTTTGCGTCAGGGAAAATGATGAATTAATGGAACAGCATGACTACTATCACTTTGAAGGAGCAAAACAATTGAAACGAATTTTATTGTCTTTTGATGATGCTTTTTTGAATAACAGAAGATTCAAGCTTCTTGAAACAGATGGGATAATTGTTTTTTCCAATCCTGGTAAATCTCAGCTAGATAGTTTGATAATGCTGATTCGAGTAAATGAATTATTAATTGATCTACTAAGACGAGATTCTCGAGCAATGAAGGGGATAAAAATCAAGATGACCACAACAGGTTTCACTCTTAAAACTCTTTCTGAAAGCAGCCAGAAAATTTCCAAATTTATACTTTGGTGAAATCGGATTGCTTATGATCTGAGATAATTACATTAGGAACTCGGAAAAAAGGACATGTCAGATAAGTTTAACGATTAAGAAATTCCGCGGCCGAAGGCCAAAAATCATTAAATGGCTTTGGTTTTCATGTCATAGTCACGAATGAAAAGCCTTTTAAGATTTTGAGGAATTTCCTAGGCTAAAAATTCACATAAAACTTTTCACGATCATGTAAAATAATGAAAACATCAATAAATCGTTTTTTTATAAGACAAACCCAAGCCTTCTAACGGCGTGAATCACCCTTCGGGCAACTTCCGGTCGGCAGCATGTGTACAACAAGATGGTAAGCTTGATTATAAAAATGGGCATGCTGTATTACTCTATGATGAACGCAATCCTACATTTCAGCCTGGAGGAGATGGGTTGGTCGCATGGCAAAATGTCCGAGACGCTCTAAAATACCCATCACTACTTAAAAAATGTACATGGCAACAAGTTATAGCATCTATACGCTGTGAACCTGCGTTGAAGTGGTTGACGGATTCACTGAGAGAAAAATATGGTTTTTGAAGATGTTGTATCTAAATCCATATTATAATCTTCCAAACATCAGGAGCCCAAGGCCAAAATCGGAAGTTATATATATAAACCAATAATAATGTTGACTGAGAAAAATGGTTAATAAAATAGAGAACGAGTTCAAAATAATACACTCAAAATTACGGCAACTTGAGCAGATTTATAATTCCCATGAAAAGAATCTGCACTTTAGCAGTCTGGAAAAGGCAGATGCTGAACTCTACTCGCAGCTACTTGAGCTTGCCCAGGCGGGATTAGAGAAGGTTCGCAAACATAGCGATTATTTTTCAAAGCATTCCCTTTACGACGACGGAATGTTCTGGTATGACCTCTTCATTACTATCAGTGCTGCGGCTTTGAGGATAAGAGCTAACCAGGACCAACAAGATATCCCCGAAAATGTCGTAAAAGAATTGACTGTGTTATTGGTCGATATTAGTGAGTTTTCTTCTCTGCACCCTAGTGATATCCAAAAACGCAATCATGAAGCACTTGGCAACACATTGTATGGTTTCTATAGCAAGGATTTGCTCGCATTGACTCGTAAGAGAAGCCGAGAAAGTGGCTTGAAGAAAATTTCAGAATTTGTCGAGTGGACAATAGGCAGGGTGGAAGAAATTGTACAAAAAGAGTAGGGGATTCACATTATAAATTCATGATAGAAATATATCACTAATGTAGCGAACGAGTACAATTGATTGCAATATAATATGAATATTGATAGGATATGACTGCATTTTCAGCATGCTTTACATTAGTTCATAAGTTATAGATGGGGATTAAGCAACATTTTGCTAAAAATATAGAATGCAATATAGTAATTGTCAGACATAACATATTTTTTGAGGAGATAATCTGATGAACTTAGCCGACGAAGCTATAAGAATATTAAGAAAAATAAAATGTATATTTGCTGATGGCAAACAGAAATATGGCTCTAGCTTTGTCGGAGACTCACATAACGAAATCATAACATGCGCACATGTGATGACTGATGTCTAACAAGGCGCTGAAACCTGATGCGGGTACAGATTCGGTATCCCACAAAGCTTAGTGCCAGCGTAAAAATACCAAAATAATCAAACAGTATAAAAAACGGGCGATAATTACGATGGCAGAAAAGAAGCAAAGGTATAATCGCCAGAAGGAGAGGTGAGAGATATGTCAGAAGGAAAACTACAGATAGGTGTCTATAAAATTGAAGAAAAAAATTTAGACAACCTGTCTGCCATTATTGAAGAAAAGGGCTATTCAAATCAAGAGTTAGAAAATGAAGAAATCAGTGAATATAGACTGAAACTTTTTTATCAAAATAAGCCTACACATCCCAAATGGAAAGATTTCTTCAGGTCAGTCGCTAAAGCCAATCAAGATATTTTTAAAAAAAACAAGAGTTGGATAGAAGGATTTATATTACTTCTTTTTAACGAAGAAAAGGACAATCTATATGCAGTAACAGGCGG
>DRHQ01000063.1 GCA_011049545.1 Candidatus Aminicenantota bacterium
AACCCGGCTCGGCCTGGCAAATGATTAATACGACCATTGGTATTCATTTGAAATTCATGGAGGAGAATAGAGACTTTTTCAAGATTATGCAAAGTTTTTCTGAACAGTTAAGGGAAAAGTTAGAAAAAGAGCTAAAAGGAAGAATAGTGGAGAAACAGTCACGCTATATAAAGATTCTTACCCGCTTAATTCAAAGAGCAATTAATGAGGGAGAAGTTAAGCCTTTAGATGCAAGAAAACTGGCGGTAATTCTTATGGGGATTGTCCATAGTCTTACTGTCTATTGGGTTTCCCAGGAAGAGAGAGGCTCCTTGTGTCGGGACGCTTCTCTAGTTCAAGAGGTATTCTCGCACGGTGTAGAAAGGTAGGGTTTTATTTGACTTATTTAACTACTTCATTAGAATAAATCGGCCTGTAAAGGAGGAGAAAGATGGTTGAGCAGCTAGGATTGGGATTAAAGAAAAAGATTTTAGAGCATCAGATTTATCGTTATCTTAGCCGGCTAGCCCTTACTCGAAATGAGGATGATTTTTATAGTGAGTTTGATACTGTATTGAAAGGACTGTATAAGTTTGCCGGTCCTAATAAGCCTGCTTTAGAAAACGTGATGAGGGCTTTTCAGAGAAAACATCCCTTAACAGAACTTGCTCGTTTAATTCTTCAAAAAAGGCTTTCTAAAGTAGCTAGGGAAAGACTGGCCAGGAATTTCTTCTGTGATTGGATTACCGAAGCAAAAAGCAGGGAAAAATTAGAGGAAGAAGGTTTTAAAGCCCCCTGGTTTTTTGTTATTTCTCCCACCAATACCTGCAATCTTAACTGTTACGGCTGCTATGCACATGAGTACCAAAAGGGTCAGGGTCTATCCTACGCTACTCTGGATAGAATTGTCAAGGAAGCCAAAGAACTGGGGGTTCGTTTCTTGACTATTTCGGGAGGAGAACCTTTTTATTACAGGGATAAGGAAACAGGGAAAGATCTGTGGGATTTGGCCAAGAAGCATAACGATATGTACTTTCAAATTTATACTAATGGGACGTTATTGGACGAAAAAACAATTGAGAGGCTAGCTAAAATAGGTAATATTGCCCCGGCCATTAGTATGGAGGGCTTCGAGAAGGAGACAGATGAAAGAAGAGGAAGGGGAGTCTGGGAAAAAATAAATAAGGCACGGCAGGATTTGTACCAGGCGGGAGTTCTACAGGGATTTTCGGTCACGGTGACCAGGCAAAATGCAGAGGTGGTTACCAGTGATGAATTTATGGATAATCTTATCGCTAATAATATCTCTTTTGGCTGGTATTTCATTTATATTCCCATAGGCAAATCTCCAGCCGTTGAACTTATGCCCACTCCTGAGCAGAGAAGCAAACTTCGTGAGAAGATATGGGAATGGCGATCAAAAAAACCTATTTTCATAGGGGATTTCTGGGATGATGGACCCTGGGTAGGAGGATGTATAGCCTCAGGAAGGAAGTACTTCCATATTAACTCCAAGGGAGATATAGAGCCCTGTGTTTTTGTTCATTTTGCTGTGGATAATATTTTTAATTTATGGAAAGAGGGAAAGGGCTTAAGGGAAGCCATACATTCTCCTTTCTTTTTTTCCATAAGAAGAAAGCAACTGGAAAAGAACGATAACTTTTTAACTCCCTGTAGTATCATTGACAAGCCTGAGATTTTAAGAGAGGCAGTTAGGGAACACAATGCCTATCCTACTCATAAGGGAGCAGAAACAATAATAGAAGGTAAAATTGCTCATTTTCTTGATGACTACTCAAAGCGCCTCGATGAGCTTACCCGGCCCGAGTTTGAAAAGATGGTAGCGGGCGAATATGACTCTTCCGTTGTGAAATTAAGCAAAACGATAGAGAATCATCGTCGAAAAAATAGAGAAGAACTGGAAATTCAAGAAAAAGCAGCTAAAGAAAAAACTACTTCTAGAGGAAAAAGGAAAAAATGAAAATTCTATTAATTTCGCCCACCTGGAAAAAAAAGACCGAAAAGGAAAGACTGGGCAGGCATAAAGTGTTTAAAGTACCCCCTCATAGCCTTATCAGT